>CAZGUM010000005.1:20966-53737 GCA_964529085.1 uncultured Methylomonas sp.
ACTCGCTGTCGTAGCAGATATTGATGGCAACTTTACCGAATACGGTATCGAACAACTTGATGTCCAGCCCGCGTGAAATATGCCATTGCTCGTTCTCGAATCGCGTCATGGTCAGCTTTTCCTGATAATCCACGTCGCCTTGCGGCGTGAAGAAATAAGCGTGATTGCGGAATTCGCCGTTGTCATGTTTGACCGGATAAGTACCAGCCTGAATATAAACTCGGTATTCGGCGGCCAAGGTTTTAAACAGATCCAGATAACCCGGCAGCAGAGTTTGCAAGGCATCCAGTTGGCCGTTCAATGAAGAATAAATGTCCTTGGGAAATAAGGAGGCCAATTCCATGCAGGCATATTCCGGGAACAGCAGAATGTCAGCTTTGTTGTCTGCAGCTTCTTTTACCCAGCGGCGGGCCTTGGTTTCGAAGTTTTCCCAGGTTTCCAGGAAGCTGATGTCGTATTGGGCGCTGGCGATTTTAGGCACGGTCTTCTCTCAACCAAAAAGTCATGGGTTTGGCGGTTTCCGCGACGTCGTCGAGATCCTTCCAGGTGTACGTGGTTTTCAGCTCGGGATGCTTGACATAGCCGCGCTTGTTCCAAAACGCGTCCAGCGGTACGTAATCGGCCGGGCGGCGCGGATGATCGACTGGGCGTTCGACACAGCAGAAAGTAATGTGCTTGAAACCGCCCAAATCTTCGGCATGTGCTTCACGTTGTTCGAAAAAACGCACGCCAATGCCCAGGCCGCGATAAGCCTTGTTCAGCACCGATTCGCCGCAATAAAACACTTCATCCGGGTTGTAGCCGTTTTCGATGAAGGGTTTTTTCACTTCGTCGGTTTCGTATTTCAATGGTATTGCCGTCGAGGCGCCGATGATCGCCTCGCCGTCGAACGCCAACACGATCACGCTTTCCGGACAGTCGATATAGGTTTGCAGGTATTTCTTTTCGTACTCGTAATCGCCATCGTACAAGTACGGAAAGTCGCGGAACACTTCGATGCGCAGCCGCGCCAGTTCCGGGATATATTGAATCAAGGCTTCGCCGCTGAGGCGCTGGATGCGGATGTCTTTGCTCATGCTGGTGTGCGGTTGAATTAAAACAAAATTTCAGTCGCCAACGTCAAGGCGATAACGGCATATTGTATTGCACGCGGTGGCGGATTGCATACGGTAAAGGCTTAAGAACCTACTCGCGTAGGCTGGGTAGAGCAAAGCGAAACCCAGCGTTATGGCTGGTGGCTTTGAAAGCTTGGTTTGTTTAGTCAATTGCTGGGTTTCATTCCATTCAACCCAGCCTACGTTTCTCGCCGTGACAGTTCAAGGAGATTCGATGGGGCAGCCCAGTCGGGCACGTAAAGGCCCGATTTGACCCAGCGATGGAAAGATGAATAGTGCCAGTCGAGAGGGCGCTCCACATAGCCATGTTTGACGGGGTTGTAATGAATGTAATCCGCGTGGCGTTGAAAATCCACATCATCGCGAATCAGGTGTTCCCAATAACGCCTCTGCCATATCCCCCGTTCCCCTTTAGGTTGGCGGCTGGAGGAAATGTGTTCGCCTTTGGGAATATGGCGGGAAAAGTGGGTCTTTAATAGGCGCCAGCGTAAGGGAAAATCGTCGTCGCCTTCCGGCAATCGCCAAATGCAATGCAAATGTTCCGGTAATATCACCATCGCCGATATTTCGAAGGGGTGACGCTGCCGCACGTATCGGCAGGCCTCACGTAGGATATCGACATAACGAATCAGCAAATCGTTATTTCGACGTTCGGCCAAATTAACCGTAAAAAAGTAAGTTCCACCGGGAACACGCTGGCGAATATAAGTGCGCATGCCGCAAGTTTAGACGAGACGCCGATACAGATAAATTTGAGGAATAACCATGTAAGCGAAGGAGGCGTAGGCTGGGTAGAGCGTTAGCGACACCCAGCTTGATTGCTTTTGCGCGGGTACTCACGTTGTTCACGCCATCCAACGGTTATGGCGTTAATGCTGGGATTTACGTTGTTCATCCCAGCCTACGGTCCTAGCCCTTTGCCGGCAGTGGCTTTGCCCTACCGATTTGCTTGCCGTTCATGTCCAGAACTAAACCAGTGTGAGAAATCGTCACAAGCACACGCTTTCCTTCAAGTACAAGGATATCGCCGTTTTCCTTTTTCCAAGGGTGTTCACCCGAAACTTTGAGTTCGGAGATAGCAATTCCAAGTGGTGTTTCGATGACATCCACTATACCCGGCGCCAGCATGAATACGCAATCACCAGCGTTGACCTTGAAGTTCGGCGAGCCGAGCGCGAACCCGACGTGCGCTCCATCCTGTGTTTCAAGAACAAATCCATTTGTGAAGTCCATAGCGACGGCTTTGGAGCCAATAAACAGAGCAAGAATAGGCGTGAGAAATTTCATTGATGTGTCCAACGTAGAGCTAACCGGCGCTGCGCGGCTTTATCGCGCAGCGTCCAGCGACTGAAAGGAGCGAGGTTGAGCGCCATGTTAGGCATCACCGCTAAGATTAAACTTTTTTCGCACACGGCTGTATGTTGGTTCGAATGCGATAACGTTGAAGTAGCGAGGTAGCACTGCCTCAATTTCAGATCGGTTTACTGACGTTAGGGTGCGGAGGTAGGCGAACCAACTGTGCAAAAATAGCTGTACCCAGAGAAGGATTGCTCCAATTAGCACGGTTGCACCTGTCGCGAACAGCAACACTAGTCCTGTACCAGAGGAGAACCAATTTGGAAGTGAATCGAGGAATTTTGCACCAGCAATGAGCGGACCGAAGACGAAAGCGGCGGATGACAAAAACAATAACCAAGGAATGAAAAGCGCACGCAGATTGATAGCCGGAGAAGCGGATAGATTGGCTTGAAGTTCTTGAAGCTTGGCCTGTAGATCGGGTTGGTTAGGCGCCTTTTGTAAGGCGTCGTGAAGTACAGCTATGGCTTGCTTGGTTCTGCCATAGTGTTGTAAGACTTTAGCCTCATCAAGAGGATTGGGTGATGGCATATAGTGTCTAACGTGGCGGTAACCGGCCTTGCGCGCCCTTTCGCGCAAGGTCCGTGTTGACCGCAGGGTTAGCCCAATGGCTCACAGCGAGACGGGTTTCGGACATGACTTGCCGTCGCTGTTTTTCAATAGTTCTGTAATCCAATCTCTTTTCGCGAGACGCCAAACACCGGTGTGGTACGGTGGAGTATCTAGGTGATGCCTTAAGACTTGCCCGTTGCTCCATACGTCGCCTCGACGTAGGTGAATGGAGAAGATAAATTGTTGCCCTTCAAAAATCTTCGAAACCACCTCGTTCGTAATTGGCTCGCTGGATGGCGGCACCACACCAATGCGATCGTAGCTTTCGGTTAAGGGGAAGGCGATGCTGTTGTGTAGAGCGCCCGTCAGCTCAACCGTCTTGCCGGCGGCTATACCAACTTCACGAGGATAGTCTGCGACTTCATTCTTCTGGCCCAAGACCTCCGAAATTTCAACGATCAGACCAACGAGGTCTTTTGGTCCGCAGTCCAATATGACTCGCCCTTCCAGTTTTGCCTCAATCCGGCAATCCTTCGATGTTGCCTTCAAAACGGTGCCAACGACGATATGCGCCGAACCGCAAAGGACTTGGCTTGGCCTTGCCGGGGAAATTGCAAACACAAGTGAAGGTAAGAGAAGTGACAAAGCTGCGATTGATTGAAGGCCGGCTCTCATTTGCTATGACAAAGTTGGCTAACTACAATTAGCCATCCTAAATGACGCAAAACAATGCGTCAAAACGATGTCTAAATATTTTAAAAAATAGAAATATCTTTTCATTTCAACTGTGTGTCTTCATTTAGCACTGCCTAAAACAAACTAGTTGGCTGTCAAAATTTTGCTTAGACTATTTCTGCAACCGCTCCCGGCGCGCATCCATCGGATTCTGCTTTAAAGGCCGGTAAATCTCGACACGATCTTCAGGATTGACGGTTTTATCCAAATTGCAAACCACCCCAAAAATCCCCACTTTCTGCTGACTCAAATCAATATCCGAAAACTCCAGTAATATCCCGGAAGCTTCTATGGCTTGTTCGACGGTGGAATTCGCGGTCAGACTGACAGGGATAAGCAGTTGCCGTTCCGGTGTGGCATAAGCCACTTCCACCGCAATCAACTCATCCGCCATACAAAGCTTTGGCGCGCTGGGTGAACGAGCTGACCATGGTGTTGCAGATCTGGTTGAACACCGGGCCGAAGGCCAGATTGGCCAGCATGCCGGAGATTTCGAACTCCAGGTCCAGCGAGATTTTGCTGGCGTCTTCCCGCAAGGGCATGAAACTCCAAAAGCCTTCCAGTGAGGAAAACGGCCCATCCAATAAGCTGATTTGGATTTTCCCACCTTGATCGACTTTGTTGCGGGTGGTGAAGGATTTATGAAAGCCGGCCTTGGCAATGTCGATTTGGCCCTCGACGATATCGCCGTCGCGCTTCAATATTTTACTGCCGGCACACCAGGGTAAAAATTTGGGATACGACTCGATATCGTCCACCAGATCGAACATCTGCTTCGCGGAGAATTTAACCAAGGCGCTTTTTTGCACAACCGTGATCATTACAACACCCCGAGTACATGCAGGAATACGATGAATACCGCCGCCGGCGCCACGTATTTGATCAGAAATTGCCAAGCCTGAAAGCCTTGCGCCGGTAGTTCCAGTTCCTGCTCTGCATGGGACTGTTTCATCATCCAGCCTGCAAACACGGCGATGCACAAACCGCCCAAAGGCAGCATCAGGTTGGCGGTCAGGTAATCCAGTAGCTCGAACAGATTTTTATCGAAGATTTTGAAGTCGGACCAGACGTTGAAGGAAAACACCACGGCCACACCCAAGCCCCAACATGCGGTGCCGGACCAAACACAGGCTTTTTGCCTATCGATATTTTTGTTTTCCACCAGCCAGGCCACGGCCGGTTCGATCAAGGAGATTGACGAGGTGAGGGCAGCGAAAAACAGCAGCACAAAAAACAGTACGCCGAATAACCAGCCGCCGCTCATGTGGCCGAACGCCAGCGGCAGGGTTTGAAATATTAAGCCCGGTCCGGTGGCGACTTCCAGTTGGTTGGCAAACACTAACGGAAAAATAGCTATGCCGGCCAGCAAGGCCACGGCGGTATCGGCGCCGGCGATGAAAAAGGTGGTTTTGGCGATGGAGACATGACCGGGCAGATAAGAGCCGTAGACCATGATCGCGCCCATGCCCAAGCTCAGCGTAAAGAAGGCGTGGCCCATCGCGGTGAGCACCGCATCGGCGTTGATTTTGCTGAAATCGGGACTGAACAGGAAGTGGATGCCTTGCGCGTAGGAGCCGGAGGCCATCGCATAAGCGACCAATATAATCAGGATCACAAACAAGGCCGGCATCAAAAAGCGCACGGCTTTTTCCAGGCCGCCTTTCACGCCGCGCATTACGACTTGCATGGTGATGAACATGAACACCGTGTGCCAGAAAATTTGCTGGATAGGGCTGGCCATCAAATTGTCGAACATTTGCTTCACTTCTGCTCCGTCGGTGCCGAAGAAGCCGCCGAAAAAGGCTTTAAAGATATAAGCCATCGACCAGCCGGCAATCACGCTATAGTAGGCCAGGATTAAAAAACCGGCGATCATGCCCATCCAGCCCAAATAGCCCCAGCGTGGGTCGACCTTGGCTTCGGCAGCCAAGGCTTGCATCGTGTTGATCGGGCTTTGCCGGCCGCGCCGGCCCAGCATGATTTCCGCAATCATGATTGGTATGCCGATGGCGGCCACGCAGATTAAATAAACCAATACAAAGGCGCCGCCGCCGTTTTGGCCGGTGATGTAAGGAAACTTCCAGATATTACCCAAACCGACCGCCGAACCGGTGGCGGCCAGAATAAAGGCGAAGCGGGAGGACCATTCGCCGTGGATGGATCGGGTTTTATCTGTCATGTTGGGGAGCCCTGTGTGTTTTTATATCGTTATTTAACGGGTGTGTGAGTAAAATATCAAAATTCACGTTTTCAGTCAGTTTAAAAAATCTTCGCTACAGAATGGCAGCCAAAAAATCCAAGAAGGACAACAAAGCCACCGATAACACGATTGCGGTTAATCGTCAGGCCTCCCACGAATACACCATAGACGAGACTTTCGAGGCCGGGTTGGTGTTGGAAGGTTGGGAAGTCAAAAGCTTGCGCGACGGCCGGATTCAGCTGAAGGAAAGCTATGTCGAGATCAGACGCGGCGAAGCTTGGCTGAGCGGTGCGCATGTGTCGGCTTTGTTGTCAGCGTCTACCCATGTCAACCCCGATGCCGTGCGCAAGAAAAAATTATTGTTACACCGGCGCGAGTTGAACAAGTTGATCGGCTCGGTGGAGCGCAAGGGCTATACCTTGATCCCGCTATCGATGTATTGGATCAAGGGGCGCGCCAAACTGAAAATCGGTTTAGCGAAGGGTAAAAAATTGCACGACAAACGTGCCGCGTCCAAGGATAAGGATTGGCAGCGCGACAGGGCGCGCATCATGAAGCACGGTTAAGCGCAATGGCGACGCATCCCAATTTATTAGACGCCGACAACAGCGTTTTGCTGGTGGTCGATATTCAAGGTCGGTTGACGGCGGCGATGTCGGCTGTCGCTGCGGAGCAGATGCTTAATCACGGCCGCAGGTTATTGGAAGCCGCCCGGCTATTGCAAGTGCCGGTGCTGTTGACCGAACAGTACCCGCAAGGGCTTGGACCCACGCAATCCGAGATCGGCGACTATCTGCCGGACGCTACCCGGATATTCGGCAAAACCGGTTTTTCCTGCTGTGCCGCGGACGGCTTCATGCAAGCCCTGAGTGATACCGGTCGGAAGCAAGTGGTGGTGATCGGTCAGGAAGCGCACGTCTGCGTATTGCAAACCGGGCTTGAGTTGTTAAGTCACGATTATCAGGTTCACATCGTGGAGGATGCGGTCAGTTCGCGCCGGGCGGATCATAGAGACTGCGCATTGCAGCGGTTACGGCAACAGGGCGCTACGATAAGTTGTCATGAGTCGGTGCTGTTCGAATGGTTGCGTGATGCCCGGCATAGTCATTTCAAAACTATTTCAGCGCTTTTGCGTTAATTTACGGGGGTTTAATGTTACGGAAGGGATGGAGCGGGGTCATACTGGGAATGTTGCTGTTGGCGGGCTGCGCGGAGCCGTTGCCGCCGGTGCAAACCCTGGCCGGTTTTGCGCAAGGCACGACGTATCACATTAGTTATTGGGTCCCGCAAGCTTTGGACGGCAAGCAGATAGAAACGGAAGTCGAAAAAATTTTCGCCGACCTGGATAAAACCCTCTCCAACTATCGGCCGGATTCGGTAATCGAGCAGTTTAATGCCAACGCGTCGACAAGCAGTCAGTTAGTCGGTGACGAAATCGTGGGTTTGGTTAAAGTGGCCGAGACCGTGAGCCAGGCAAGTCAGGGTTGTTACGATTTGACTATCAAGCCGCTATTTGAATTGTGGGGGTTTATGGGCGACGAGTTGCATATTCCGGAGGATGCCGCACTGCAAGCCGCGCTTGCCGATGTCGGTATGAATAAGTTAGAGCTTGTCGACGACAGCCACATGTTAAAAAAACAACCGAAAGTCCGGGTCGATTTGTCCTCGATAGCCCAGGGCTATAGCGTGGAAAAAATCAGCAGGACTTTGGAAGATTTGGGTGTGCGGAATTATCTGGTCGAAATCGGCGGCGAGTTGAAAGCGCTGGGTAACAAACCGGATGGTAAGGCTTGGCGGATCGCGGTGGAAAAACCGCTACCCGGCGAACAAAAAATGCACAAGGTAGTGACTCTACCTAAAGACGCGCCGATGGCGGTGATGACATCCGGCACTTACAGGCATTATTTCGACGTGAAAGGTAAGCGTTATAGCCATATCCTGGATGCCCGCAACGGTATGCCGGTATCGCACGATCTGGTGGCTGTCAGCGTATTTAACGAGAGCCCGACACTGGCGGATGCCTGGTCGACGGCATTGTTGTGTCTGGGGCAAGACGAGGGGATGAAAATCGCCGATGCCGAAAAATTGCAGGTGATGTTCATCCAGCAGCAAGGTACCGAGTTTGTGGAAAGCAAAACCCGCGCATTGACCATGTCTACCCAGGTGACGATTAACTAAGCACAGGTCTATTCGTGGTAGTATCGGCGCAAAATTGGATCCGGGGGGAGTTATGTGGGCTTTAAACGATCACTTGACCATTGCCGTGCATGGTGGTGGCGATAGCGGCGGCGGATTTATTGGCGGCGTGGAGGGCTTACTGTCATTTATAGAGGGATTGACGCAGCAAACGCCCGTTGAAGGCTTCGGCGCGTTAATGCCGGGTATTGCCGCTCTGCAAAACCTGCACCCGTTGGTTGTACATTTTCCGATTGCGTTGTTGACCGTGTTTTTTGCGCTGGATTTGATCGGCAGCTTGGCTAACCGTCAGGATTGGCGACAAATAGCCGGCTCGCTTTTGTATTTGGGTACTGCCTTTGCCGGGGTTACCGTGCTCGCCGGCTTGGCTGCCGCTTCTACCGTGGCTCACGGCGGCAATGTCCATGAGATTATGGAGCATCACGAGCATCTGGGCATATCGGTATTGAGTTTGGCGGCGTTGCTGTCGGTCTGGCGTTTGCTGAGCAAAGGCCATATAGCCGGGCCGGCCAATAGTTTTTACTTGCTATTGGCGGCGGTTTTATCCGGACTGTTGGCGTTTACCGCCGACCTTGGCGGGTTAATGGTATATAAGTACGGTGTGTCGGTGGAAGCGGCCGATCAAGTCAATCGAGCGGCGGCACAAGCGCATGAGCATGAGGGTAATGACGTCCATGAGCATGGTTTGCCGGCAACTCATTCGGAAGCCGAAGTCGAGGAAGTGAAACACGGCGATAGCCATCAAGATGAAGCGGCGCATGGCGGTGCCGGCCACCATCATGACCATCATCATGCGCATTGACGCCCACCTGAAAGCCGTCGGACAAAGGCTGACAAGGGTCAGCCTTTTTTTATTGAGCCGGGCATGACATATCTGATAGCTGTGTTATCCTACGCCGCCGTTTTTTGTGAGGCCGATCATGCGTACCCGCGTTAAAATTTGCGGTTTTACCAGTGTTGCGGATGCGGTTTGTGCCGCCGAATTGGGTGTCGATGCGATCGGTTTGGTCTTTTACCCGTCCAGTCCGCGGAACGTCTCCATCGAACAAGCGGCAATTATCAGTAAGGCATTGCCGGCTTTTGTTAGCGTGGTAGCCTTGTTTGTCGATGCCGAGCCGGCTCTGATTCGCGAGGTGTTAAGTAAAGTTAGGGTGGATTGCCTGCAATTTCATGGGGACGAAACAGCCGACAGCTGCCGGCCCTACGACAAATCGTACATAAAGGCCGTTCGGATGCGGCCCGGCACCGATATTGCCCGGTTGGCGGCGCAATATCATGATGCCGCGGGATTATTGCTGGATGCTTATCATCCGGGGATACAGGGTGGCAGCGGTAGCGGTTTCGATTGGGATTTAATCCCACAGTGCCGCAGCTTACCGATTATTCTCGCCGGCGGATTGACCCCGGAGAATGCCGGGGAGGCCATCAAAGTTGTAAAACCGTATGCACTGGATGTCAGCAGCGGTGTCGAGGCCGGGAAAGGCATCAAGGATGCGGCGAAAATGGCTGCGTTTATAAGAAAAACTAATCAAGCGACTTGAGAACTATGACTGACAAATACGATATGCCGGATGCCCGGGGCCATTTCGGGCCTTACGGCGGTATTTTTGTAGCGGAAACGCTGATGCCGGCAATTACCGAATTGAACGAAGCCTACCAGCGCTATATGAAAGATCCGGAGTTCATCGCCGAATTGGATGCCGATCTTAGAGATTACGTGGGCAGGCCCTCGCCGTTGTACCACGCTCAACGCTGGAGCCAGCATTTAGGTGGCGCGCAGATCTATTTAAAACGCGAAGATCTTAACCATACCGGTGCGCACAAGGTTAATAATACTGTCGGTCAAGCCTTGTTGGCCAAACGGATGGGCAAAACCCGCATCATCGCCGAAACCGGCGCCGGTCAGCACGGGGTTGCCACCGCCACCGTCGCCGCGCGCCTGGGATTGGAATGCGTGGTGTATATGGGTGCGGTCGACGTTGCCCGGCAAGCCTTGAATGTATATCGCATGAAGTTGTTGGGCGCCACCGTGGTGCCGGTCGAATCCGGTTCCAAGACCCTGAAAGATGCGCTGAACGAAGCGTTGCGCGATTGGGTTACCAATATCGACAATACTTTTTATATTATCGGTACTGTTGCCGGTCCGCATCCTTATCCGGCCATGGTGCGGGATTTTCAAGCCGTGATCGGCCGTGAAGCCAAACAACAGTGTATCGATCAAGCCGGACGTTTGCCGGATGCGTTGGTTGCTTGCGTCGGCGGTGGTTCCAACGCTATCGGTTTGTTTTATCCGTTTATCGATGACAAAACGGTGAAAATGTATGGCGTGGAAGCGGCCGGCGACGGCGTGGAAACCGGCCGCCATTCCGCACCGCTATGCGCCGGTCGTCCGGGCGTGCTGCACGGTAATCGTACTTATTTGATGGCTGACGACGACGGTGAAATCATCGAAACCCATTCCATTTCCGCCGGCCTGGATTATCCCGGCGTCGGCCCGGAGCACGCTTGGTTGAAAGATACCGGCCGCGCCCAATATGTGAATATCACCGACGATGAAGCACTGGCGGGTTTTCACGCCTTGACCAGAATGGAAGGTATTATTCCGGCGTTGGAGTCCAGCCACGCCATGGCCTATGCGATGAAACTGGCGCCAACCATGCGCAAGGATCAAATCATCATTATTAATCTGTCCGGACGCGGCGATAAAGACATGCACACCATTATGCAACGCGAGGGCATCAGTCTATGAGCCGCTTAGCCAATAAATTTGCCGAATTAAAAGCCTCCGGCCGTAAAGCCTTGATTCCGTTTATTACCGCCGGCGACCCGTATCCGGAATTTACCGTACCGCTGTTGCACGAAATGGTAGCCGCCGGTGCCGACGTCATCGAACTAGGCGTGCCTTTTTCCGATCCGATGGCCGACGGGCCGGTGATACAGCGCGCCAGTGAGCGGGCTTTATCGCACCATGTTGGCTTGCGAAAAGTATTGAGCATGGCCATGGAGTTTCGGAAAACCGATCAGGACACACCTTTAGTGTTGATGGGTTATTTAAATCCGATAGAAATCATGGGTTACGAGGACTTTGCCAATGCGGTGCAACGCGCCGATGTGGATGGCGTGTTGACCGTGGATTTGCCACCCGAAGAATCGGAAGCTTGCGTCAGCTTGCTACGTGAACGTGGCATCGATCAGATCTTTTTACTGGCGCCCAACACCAATGCCGAACGGATTCAAAAAATGGATGCGGTCGGTAGCGGCTATTTGTATTACGTGTCTCTGAAAGGCGTTACTGGCGCCGGGCATCTGGATACCGCGGATGTCGAACAAAAATTACAATTGATCCGCGAAAATACTGGATTGCCGGTTGGTGTCGGTTTTGGCGTGAAAGATGCCGATACCGCGAAAACCATCGCCGCTATTGCCGACGGCGTAGTGGTGGGTAGCGCGCTGATCAGTAAAATCGAGGCAAATCTCGACGATCCTCAGCAAGCCAAGCAAGAGATCATCGCCTTATTGAGATCCATGCGTCTAGCCATGGATGTTTAAGCTGCAAAGCGGAGAATAAAACGAATGAGTTGGTTTGAAAAACTGGTTCCCTCTGTGATTAGGACCGAATCCTCGCAGAAAAAAACCACGGTGCCAGAGGGCTTGTGGAATAAATGTCCGCGTTGCGATGCGATTTTGTTTAATGCCGAGTTGGAAAAAAACTTTAGCGTCTGCCCGAAATGCGACCATCATTTGCGCATTTCGGCGCGTAAACGCTTGAATATGTTTCTGGACGAAGACGGACGCCAAGAAATCGGCGCCGGATTGAAGCCCAGCGATCCTTTGAAATTCAAGGACAGTAAACGCTACAAGGACCGCATCAGCCAAGCGCAAAAACAAAGCAACGAGAACGATGCATTGGTCGTGATGAAAGGTACGCTGCAAGGTGCAGGTATTGTCGCCGCGGCGTTCGACTTTGGTTTTATGGGGGGCTCCATGGGCTCGGTGGTTGGCGAGCGTTTTGTGCGCGGCGTGAACGAAAGCTTACGTCTGGGCGTGCCGTTCATCGTCTTTACCGCCAGTGGCGGCGCCAGGATGCAGGAGTCTTTGTTCTCGCTGTTTCAGATGACCAAAACCAGTGCGGCTTTAACCAAATTGGCCGCGGCCGGGATCCCTTATATATCCTTTATGACAGACCCAACCATGGGGGGCGTGTCCGCCAGTTTGGCCATGCTGGGCGATATTAATGTCGCCGAGCCGGACGCGTTGATCGGTTTTGCCGGCCCCAGGGTTATCGAGCAAACGGTGCGTGAAAAGCTGCCGGAAGGTTTTCAGCGCAGCGAATTTTTACAGGAACACGGCGCCATCGATATGATCATTGATCGCCGCGAGATGCGCGATAAAATAGCCAGCATTCTGGCTATTCTGTGCGCAGGGCGCCGCGACGTTAAAGCTGTGGAAGAGCGTTCAAACAGCGAGTCTTTAAGCAATCAGGGTGAGAGCAATAATCCGCAGTATCAGGATTGAATACGGTCGCAATGACGCGTTTTGATTCGCTGCAAGCCTGGTTGGATTGGCAGGAAAAGTTACATCCTCGTCCTATAGATTTAGGATTGGGACGGGCTGCCGGCGTGTATCGGCAGCTTAATCCTGATCAAAAACAGCCGCTGACGATTACGGTTGCCGGCACCAACGGCAAGGGATCCTGCGTGGCTTTCCTAGAGGCCATCTATCGCGCGGCAGGCTATAGAGTCGGCGCTTATACTTCGCCGCATATTCTGCGTTACAACGAGCGGATTCGTATTGATGGTCAGCCAGTGGATGACGCATTGATTTGTGAAGCATTTAGCCGTATCGATGCGGTGCGCGGCGGCACCAGTTTGAGTTATTTCGAATTCGGCACTTTAGCGGCACTGAGTATTTTCGCTAATGCGAATTTGGATATACAGTTGCTCGAAGTTGGTTTGGGCGGCAGATTGGATGCGGTGAATATTGTCGATGCCGATGCCGCGCTAGTGACGACGATAGGGCTGGATCATCTCGATTGGTTGGGCCACACCGAAGAAGCGATCGGTCGGGAGAAAGCCGGCATTTTCAGGGCTGGGGTGGCTGCGATAGTCGGCGACTGGCAACCGCCAATATCCATAGCCGAAGTCGCGGAACAAGTCGGTGCGGTTTTGTTGCAAATGGGCAAGGCTTTCACTTATCGAAAACACCCGCAGGTCTGGGATTGGCGGACGGGGGATTTGCAAGTTGGCCAGCTGCCGCCGCCGGCGTTCAAGGGCGAGCATCAGTATCGAAACGCTTCGGCGGCGATAATGGCGGTGAAAACCTTGCAGCATTTATTGGCAGTGAGCGATGACTCGATTCGGCAAGGCATACAAAGCGCGCAGTTGCCGGGGCGGTTTCAGTTGATTCCCGGTGAGCCGAGGATTTTGCTCGACGTCGGCCACAACCCGCAAGCCGTACAAACTTTAATCGACTATTTGCGCGAATACTTCCCGGCCATCAAAATAAACGCAGTTTTTGCGATGATGCGGGATAAAGATATTGCCGGCGTATTGAACATGATGCGCGACAGGGTTACAACCTGGTATTTGGCGCCGCTGGTTAATCCGCGCGCTGCTAGTCCGGATATGTTAGAAACCATCTTTCAGCAACAAGGCCTGGACAATGTCCGCAGCGGTTTTGCCGATTTTTCCGAGGCATTTCATGCCGCTCGGCAAAATAGCGGGCCAGACGAATTGCTTTTGATTTTTGGTTCTTTTTTTCTGGTATCCGAATATTTATCGAAATTTTCTTAGAGGTGATGAGAATGGATCAAGAGTTAAAGCAACGATTGATTGGTGCGGCGGTGATAACCGCATTGGCGGCAATTTTCGTGCCCATGCTGTTCGACGACCCGATCGACGAAACCGGCAAAAGCATCAATGAATTGAAGATCCCCGAGCTACCGGCCAAGGCACAAGATGTGGAAATTATGCCTCTGCCGGAAAAGGTTGAGGAAGTTGCGGATAACTTGCCGGCCGCGAATACCCCGAAAGAACCGCCGCAAGTGTTGGAAGAGGGTGAATCCGAAGCCGCGCTGGAAGCACCTAAGCCTAAAGTCAGACTGTCGGGTAAAGAAACGGCGCCAGTGCCGCACAATCTGCCCGCCGCCAAGCCGTCAGCATCGGCGGCGGTTGCGCAACTTGGCGAGGAACCGGCCGAAGCTGAAGATGTGGCGCCAGCGGCGGTAGTCAGCAAGCCTGCCAAGTCGCCGGCTCCGGCAGTCCAGCCGTTGCAAGCGGTGAGTCCGGTGCCGAAAGTGTTAAAGCCGGTTAATAAATTGCCTGAACTTAAAGCCGAAGCCGCCGCGACTCCCGCTCCGGCAACTGCTGGCAAAGCTCAGCCCCCGTCTGCCGAGGAAAGCAATCGCTGGTATTTGCAAGTCGGTACTTTTAGTCAGAAACCTAATGCGGCCAGTTTGCAAGAGAATTTGAAACAACAAGGTTTTGCGGCAACGATAAAAGAGGTCGCCAGCGATAAAGGTACGGTATTTAAAGTGCGGATCGGCCCCATCGTCGATAAAGCCAAGGCCCAGGCAGTCAAGGCCAAGTTGGCGCAAATCAACGTAAATAGTTTCGTCTCGGCTGACGAGTAACTAATTGGCGAATGACGCAGTGTGTGGAGTGGCCGGCTAGATCATGTTGGATTTTGTGCCCTGGGCCAAGCTATTGTGGGTGGATTACGTCATTATTTCCATTATCGCCATTTCGGCGATAATGGGTTTATTGCGTGGCTTTATTAGAGAAGCTTTTGCGTTGGTGCTTTGGATGGCTGCAGTGTGGGTGGCTACCCAGTATTGCCGTGATGTCTCGGTATTGTTGCAAGCGACGATTACGTATCCATCCGCTCGAATCGCCGCCGCGTTTGCTTTATTGTTTTTCGCCACCTTAATTTTGGGCAGCGTAATCAGTTTTTTACTGAGTCAACTGATAGAAAAAACCGGCTTGACCGGCAGTGATCGTTTGCTGGGTATGTTATTCGGTATTGCCCGCGGGGCGGTGCTGGTTTCCCTATTAGTGATGCTGGCCGGCTTGACGCCGTTGCCGGAAGATCCCTGGTGGAAACAATCCCTTCTCATTCCTCCGTTTCAAGCTTTGGCTGTGTGGTTAAAAGTCCATATGCCAGCCGGTTTGGCGGATTACATTCATTATCGATAACTCGGGTCTGTTATGTGTGGTATTGCCGCTATTGTTTCCAATCAAAGTGTTAATCAGGATCTGTACGACGCGCTGACGGTACTTCAGCATCGGGGGCAGGATGCCGCCGGCATCGTGACCTGCGATGGCGGACGTTTGCATCTGCGTAAGGATAACGGCTTGGCGCGGGATGTATTTTCCAGCAAGCAAATGATGAAGCTGAAAGGCAATATGGGTATTGCTCATGTGCGCTATCCGACTGCCGGTTGCACCAGTTCGGCCGAAGCTCAGCCTTTTTACGTCAACTCGCCGTTTGGCTTGACACTGGCGCACAACGGGAATCTGACGAATACCGAGGAATTGAAAAGACAGGTGTTCGTCGACGACCAACGTCACATCAATACCGATTCCGATTCCGAAGTGTTGCTGAATGTGTTTGCCCATGAACTGGCGCAGTTCGGCAAACTGAAATTGACAGTGGACGATGTGTTTCAAGCGGTTAATGCCGTGCACAAAAGGTGCCGCGGCGCTTACGCCGTGGTAGTGATGATTGCCGGATTTGGCGTGTTGGGCTTTCGCGACCCGCACGGTATTCGCCCAATCGTGTTCGGACAGCGCAAAACCGAAGACGGCATCGATTATATGATCGCCTCGGAAAGCGTGGCGCTGGACGTGCTGGATTTTCAATTGATTCGCGACATCGAGCCCGGCGAAGCCGTATTTATCGAGGCAGACGGTCAATTACATACCAAGCAATGCTCGGACTTAGTGGATCATTGCCCATGTATTTTCGAATATGTGTATTTTGCCAGACCGGATTCGATTATCGACAATATTTCGGTGTACAAAGCCAGAATGCGGATGGGCAGAAAACTGGCCGAAAAAATTCAACGGGAATGGCCGGATCACGACATCGACGTCGTAATTCCGATTCCGGATACTAGCCGCACCGCGGCTTCGCAAATTGCCCACGATCTGGGAGTAAAATTTCGCGAAGGCTTCATGAAAAACCGTTACATCGGCCGGACTTTCATCATGCCCGGTCAGAAAATGCGCAGAAAATCGGTCAAGCAAAAGCTGAATGCCATTTCTTTGGAATTCGACGGCAAGAACGTGTTGCTGGTCGACGATTCCATCGTCCGCGGTACAACCTCGGAACAAATTATTCAGATGGCGCGGGATGCCGGCGCCAAGAAAGTGTATTTTGCGTCGGCGGCGCCGCCGGTACGTTATCCGAATGTCTATGGTATCGATATGCCGGCCGCGCATGAGTTGATCGCGCACGATCGTACCGAAAACGAAGTTTGCCAAGCCTTGGGTGCGGACAAGCTGATTTATCAAGATTTGGACGATCTAATCGAAGCGGTTGGTCGGGGTAATCCCGACATCAAGCATTTCGATACGTCTTGCTTCAGCCACGATTACATTACCGGGGATATAGACGATGCCTATTTGGCCAGAATAGAAGCCCTACGCAACGATAATGCGCAGGAACAGCGCAATAGCAGCAGTTTTATCATAGAGATGCAAGTCGCAAAATAACAGGACGACAGATGAGCGAATTTGATTGGCAAGATTATGCCCCGGAAACCCTGGCCATCCGTACCGGGCATAAACGCACTCACGAAGACGAACATAGCATCCCGATTTTCGCCACCTCCAGTTACGTATTTAAGTCGGCGGAGGAAGCGGCGTTGCGCTTTACCGGCAAACAACCCGGCAACATTTATTCGCGCTTCACCAATCCCACTGTCAGCGCGTTTCAGGAGCGTTTGGCCTGCCTGGAAAAGGGCGAGCGTTGTCTGGCGTTTTCGTCGGGCATGGCGGCAATCATGGCAGTGGGTATGGCCTTGCTGAAGGCCGGTGATCATGTGGTGTGTTCTCGCAGCGTGTTCGGTAATACGGTGCTGACCTTCCAGAATTATTTCGGCAAGTTCGGGGTCGAGACCGATTTTGTCAGTCTGACCGATCCGGCGGCCTGGGAAGCGGCGATCAAACCCAATACCCGCTTTCTGTTTCTGGAAACGCCGTCGAATCCTTTGATTGAAATTGCCGACATTCGCGTGTTGGCGGACATCGCCCATCGACATGGAGCGTTGTTGGTGGTAGACAATGTGTTCTGCACGCCGATCTTACAGCAGCCTTTGACCTTGGGCGCCGATCTGGTCGTGCATTCCACGACTAAATACATCGATGGACAAGGACGTTGCGTCGGCGGCGCTGTGGTAGCCAACGAAGAATTGATCGAAAAATACGTGTATCCCTATCTGCGTACTGGCGGCGCGACGATGAGTCCGTTCAATGCATGGGTGTTTTTGGGAGGACTCGAAACACTGGCACTGCGTATGAAAGCGCATTGCGATAATGCGTTCGAGCTGGCCAAATGGCTGGAGCAACAGCCGGCTGTTGCCAAGGTGCATTATCCGGGTCTGGCGTCGCACGCTCAGCATGAGCTGGTTAAACGGCAGCAAAGCCATTTCGGCGCGGTGGTCAGTTTCGAATTGCAAGGTGGCAAGGATCAGGCTTGGCAATTGATCGATTCCACCAAGATGTTGTCGATTACCGCGAATTTGGGCGATGTGAAAACCACTATCACGCATCCGGCTACCACCACTCACGGCCGATTGCCGCCGGAAGCCCGAGCCGAGGCGGGGATTAAAGACAGCTTAGTCAGAATTTCGGTGGGTTTGGAAAATATCGACGATATCAAGGCCGATTTGCTAACCGGGTTAACACAGTGCTAAGCCGGTTCGTGGAACCAAGCGAGCCGCCTCGATCCACGAAAATCGAAAAGTAAGCTATCTTTGACCGACGTTATAGAGAGATTCCGATCATGTTTCAGGATAGAAAAGAATACCGAAAAAACTTTAACGCCGAGGGACAGCTCTTCGTGGGTGGCGAGACCTTGCAGCTAAATTGCTACGATGTTTCGCTAAAAGGCGCCATGGTGGAAGTCAGTCCGGGCGATTTGCTAACCACCATTCAGGATTTCGAAACCTTGCTGAATGAAGATCGGCAGGCCGAGATTTTCGTTGCGGAATTGATGTTGGCGGGCGAAGTCGATATCGTTTGGGTGAAACGCGAGCGCAACCGAATCATGATGGGCTTAGAGTTTCGCGATGTGGTGCACAATGCTCACAAGCTTTGGCGTAAACGGCGCGGCTATCGTAAAGTCGAAGCCTTCACGGTCGAATTGTTTATCGACAAGGAACGCGT
This sequence comes from uncultured Methylomonas sp., assembly GCA_964529085.1. Classification (GTDB taxonomy): domain Bacteria; phylum Pseudomonadota; class Gammaproteobacteria; order Methylococcales; family Methylomonadaceae; genus Methylomonas. The sequence goes on from CAZGUM010000005.1 coordinate 39,509, forward strand.
CAGCGCGGAGGGTGTCAATCGCTCGGTCGAGGGGATGTGTCTGAAATTGTCCGGTCATCATCCCGGTATTAGAGTAGGCGCTCCGGTTAAATTGCAAGTTAACGAGCCGGGTTTGAGCGCTTTAGGCAAAGTAGTTTGGGTCGAGAGTAACGAATTGGTTACACGTTTCGGTTTACAGCTGGTCATCGTTAAATAACGCCTCATTGGGTTCCAAACGCTCTGAGTGGATCCCAATGTCTTTGATCGACAGCTCTGTGGAAAATGCCGGTATTCGGTTTTATTACAAAGCTTGGATCGTCTAGGAGTTGACGCCCTTCGCGATTGAACGGCGTCCGATCGGTTTTTCTGTCCGGTCTGGTCCTTCGTTACCAGTGTGGACGCGTTTATGCTTGCAACAACGGGTCCAGTTCCTGGCTCATATCCAAGGCATGTAAATCATCGAAACCGCCGATATGGCGCTCGCCAATATAGATTTGCGGTACTGTACGACGTTTGGTTTTTTCCATCATTTGCTGACGCAGCCCAGGTTCCGCATCGACATTGATTTCGGTATAGCCGACGCCTTTGCGCTCCAAAAGTTTTTTAGCCATCGTGCAATACGGGCAAAGTTTGGCGGTGTAAATGATAATTTCCGGCATGATAAAATTAATAAATGCTAATAAATGGCGGTATTCTAAGGCCACGACCGTTTTTGCTCAATAGCGATGGCTTCGGCGAATTGCGTGATCAGCAAAACTGCCGCATCGGTCAGAGTTGCCCCAAATGCCACGATGCCGTCTTCGTGGCCAAGCATACTGAATATGCCGCAATTTTGTAAACGTCCGGAGTCGAACAAGTCGGCAACTGACTTTGCCATTTCCGGCGTGCCGTAAGGCACGTCCGCCGCAATGCAGGGCAGGTTGAGCGTCCGGCTCTGCCGCCATAACTCCGGGCAGTGCACATGTATCACGGCTTGAACCTGTAACTGTTGCTGATAGACGCTGGCATGTGTCAGCGCTTCGGACGATGGTTGCAATAAACCGAGTGATTGAATGTAATTGGCTTGCGGCGAAGCGCTTTCAATCAAGGTGAAATGTAGATTGCTCAGACAAGGCAAGTGGCCGGTTTGAGTGCCGGAAATTAAAAATTCCGGATTTCCTGGAACCAGACGCCGGCTGATATTGCCAAACCCCAGGCCGGCATATTTTTCGGCTATTTGGCCGATCAACCGCAAGCGGTAAAGTACGCTACGCCAAGCGTTAATTTCCGATATGTCGATGTCCGCCGCTAATTCGGCGTGTCGATGATCCAGCCGATATTTAATGACACCTTCTTGTTCGCCGAATGTGTTTTCCATTTTTATAATGAGTTTTTAGCTTTATTTGTTTTACAGCCAACGCATGAAACCAATTTTTTTAAAATCCGGCTTTGCATTTTGTCTGCTCATGCTGCTGATCAGTGTAAACCTTGCCTACGCCGCTAACCAAAAATCTTTGATTAAAGCGTTATCGCATGCCGACTTGCAACAACGGATGCAGACAGTCAAAGATAAGCAGAATTTGCCGGAAGAGTTGAAGTCCCGAATTTTGGCCGCTTATTCCGAAAGCGACGACAATTTAAACGAACAGGAAGCTCAGGACGCTCAAGCCGAATCGTTTAAGCAGGCTTTAAATAGCTTGCCGATGGAAGTCAAGCAATTAGCCAGACAAATAGCCGATGCCGAGAACAACCTAAAGAACCATAAATCCGAGAAGTTTACGATTTTTCCAACCGATGAGTTGGAGCAGCGATTAATCATCGAAAAAACCCGGCTTAGCGATTTGGATGCCGAGATTAGCCGGATAGAAGCGCAGATTGGCGATTTGAGCGGCAAGCCGCAGATGATTAGGGAAAAAATCTCCGAAATCAAGAGCAAGCAGGCATCCAGCCAACAGGAACAGCAGGCTTTAGCGGCCAGGGCCGGTGATAATCTATATCAAAAAGAAGCCAAGCAAATATTGTTGGATACCCGGATTCGGCTATTAAACAGTGCGCTGAAAGCCCTGGAATTGGAAAACCTCAGCAATCCGTTGCGATTACAAGCCAGCAAAGACCGCGTGCATCTACTGACCTTGCAACGGGAGCAGCTTAGTCTGCTGATTGCCGATCTGGATAACTTTCTGTTGGATAGACGCCAGCAGGAAATCGACAAAGAACAGGCTGCACTGGTGCTGGCGGAAAAAGAAGCGGAAGGCAAACATCCGTTGATTCAGGCCGCCACTAAAGAAAATATGCATTACAACCACAGCTTGCAGGAAATCAATAAAAATACGGAGCAATACCTGCTCCAGAAAAATGAAATCGATGTGCGTTATAAACAACTGGAAAAGGATTTTCAAAGTGCCGAGCAAAAAATCAGCCTTGCCGGTTTGAGTCCCGCGTTGGGGAATTTACTGCGCGAACAGCGCCGTAATTTACCGCAACGTAAACAGTACAGCGCTTTAAGCGAAGAGGTTCAAAGTCAGATTGCCTTGGCCAGTCTGGAAATGTTCAAGCTGGATGAAGCTAAAAAAAATCTGGTGGATATCAATCAGGTCTTGTTGACGCGTATTGCCCAATTGCCGGCGGAAACCGACGATTCGGAAAAGCTTCGGATTCGAACCGAACTACGGATGCTGTTGAACGACCAGAAAGATCTGGTGGCAAGATTATCCGGCGGTTATGACGAATATGGCCGGATATTGGGCGATGTCGATTTTAGTTTGCAGCAGATGTTGAGCATGGCCGAAAAATTCAGCGGCTATTTGGATCAGCGCTTATTGTGGGTGCCCAGTGCGCCGGTCATCGACAAACATTATCTACACGATATCGTTTCCTCTTTACTCTGGTTTGTAAGTCCGGGCAATTGGCTGGGCGTGGCAAACGGATTTTGGGAAGGTATTAGCCAGTTTCCCTTTCTGGTGTTGGTGGGTTTGAGTATCCTGTTATTACACTGGCGTTTCAGGGCTAGAATCAAACAGGAACTGGCGGCCCTCCTAAGCAAAAAAGTGATTAGTCATGATTTCGGCGAGATTGTATCGAGCCTGTTCTATCTGTTGTTGATGTCTTTGTACGGCGCCTTGCTTATGGCTTGGATCGGCGGGGTGCTGATATTGAATACCCGAGCGAACTTATTCAGCCATTCGTTTGCGGAAGGCTTAATCGCCGCTGCCGTATCGCTATGCTTGGTGCAATTCTTTTACCGCTTGTTTAGGCCATACGGCGTAGCGGACACCTTGTTTCACTGGCCGGACCACGCCATCCGATTACTGCACGGTCAAATGAAGTGGGCGCGTTTCCTATTGGTGCCAAGCGTCTTCATAATCGCAATGACGGGCACTGATCTGTTTTCCGAACACAGTTATGCGTTGGGTCGAACGGCGTTGATTGTGATGATGCTGACCTTTACGTATATGTTTCACCGCTTGACGCAACCACAAACGGGATTGGGGAAAAATCTCTATCAGCAATCGGAGGGCTGGATTAGCCGTCTGCGCTACGTCTGGTACGCTATTGCGGTATTGACGCCTCTGGTCATCATCGGTTTTGCCGTAACCGGTTACTATCAAAGTGCGCTGGAATTGCAGGGCAAGTTGGTGATGACGCTACGTTTGATTTTTATCACCGTATTGTTCCAGGGTTTGGTTTTACGTTGGTTGCGCAATACCGAACGGAAATTGGCGCTGAAAAATGCCCGGCAAAAACGTAAGCAAGTCGAGCAAGCGGCTGTCGCGAGCACCAGCCTTGAAGGCAGTCATCCGCTCGAAGACGAGTTACTGGATATTTCTAAAATCAATCAGCAAAGCCACAAATTGTTGACGACAGTGGTGATGGTCATTATGTTGCTGGGTTGCTGGATGATCTGGAGCGATATCTTGCCGGCCTTAACGGTGTTCGATCAAGTCGTGCTTTGGCAGCATAGCCAGACGGTCGAGGGTAAGGAGGTATTGCAACCGATTACCTTGATAAATCTGTCGATTTGCCTGGTATATAGCGGTTTGGCCTTTGTGTTCGCCAGCAATTTTCCGGCATTGGTGGATTTGATAACTGCCGGCAAGTTCGCAATGACGGCCGGCAGCCGTTATGCGCTGATTCAGTTGGTGAGATATTCCTTGACTGCGATTGCCTTTTTGGCGGTAGCCAACGAGCTGGGCGGTAGCTGGTCTCAAGTGCAGTGGCTCGTCGCCGCGCTTTCCGTGGGTTTGGGTTTCGGTTTGCAGGAAATCTTTGCCAATATGGTATCCGGCATTATTTTGCTCTTCGAACGGCCGATTCGGGTTGGCGACACTGTCACGGTGGGAGATGTAACCGGCCGGGTCAGTCGGATTCAGATGAGAGCGACGCATATTGTCGATTGGGATAGAAAGGAGTTGGTGGTGCCGAATAAAATCTTCATCACCGACCGGCTGATCAACTGGACTTTGTCCGACACAGTGACGCGGGTTGTGGTCCCGGTCAGCGTGGCCTATGGCACGAACGTGGATATGGTGGAGCAAATTTTGGCCGATGCGGTAAAAAGTGTGGCAGAGGTTCTCTGCGATCCGGAGCCGGTGGTAAGTTTTGTCGGCTTTGGCGATAGCGCCTTACAGTTCAAAATTAACGTTTTCGTCCGCGAACTCAGCGATAGAACGGTAGTTACCCATCGGTTGCACACGCAAATATATGAAGCCTTGTTGGCCCACCATATCGAAATACCCTATCCGCAACGCGATGTACATATCCGTTCGGTAGCCAAGGGAATATTGAACGAATGAGTCGCACGTCAGTAGTCGATTTCAATATATAACTATTCTGTAATAAAATAACAGCCCTTTGAACACCGACTTGGCTCTTTAACTATGCGTTGTCCGTTTTGCTCAGCACAAGATACCCGGGTAATCGATACCCGCTTGGCCGACGACGGCGATCAAGTCAAACGCCGCCGCGAATGCGTGGCTTGCAAGGAACGCTTTACTACCTTCGAAGTAGTTGAGCTGACTCTGCCGCGTATCATCAAGCGTAACGGCGCCCGGCAAAGTTTCGACGAAGCCAAGCTGCGGGCCGGTATGCAGCGGGCCCTGGAAAAGCGCCCGGTACAGGTCGATGCGGTCGAGGCGGCGCTTAGCCGTATAAAAAAAGCCCTGACGGCGAAGGGCGAACGCGAGATTGCCGCGCGTGAACTGGGCGAACTGGTGATGCAGGAATTGCAAGCACTGGATCATGTGGCTTTCGTGCGCTTTGCCTCGGTGTATCGCAGTTTCCAGGACGTCTCCGAATTCACCGCAATGATCGAGAATCTACAAAAGCATGATGCTTAGTCAAGACGCGGCCTATATGGCGCGGGCCGTCAAACTGGCGGAAAACGGCATATACACTACCGATCCGAACCCGCATGTGGGCTGTGTGTTGGTTAAGGAAGGTAATATTGTTGCCGAAGGTTGGACGCAGCGGGCCGGGTTTGCGCATGCCGAGATAGACGCGCTTGCCAAAACCGCTAATGCGTTGGGCGCAACCGCCTATGTGACCCTGGAGCCTTGCAGTCACTGCGGTAAAACTGGGCCTTGCAGCGATGCGTTGATTGCGGCGGGCGTCAGTCGTGTTGTGGTGGCGATGCAGGATCCCAATCCTCTGGTGGCGGGACGCGGTTTTCAAAAACTCCGTGAAGCCGGTGTCGAAGTTGTCGTCGGCGTGTTACAGCAAGAAGCCGAAAAACTGAATCGAGGCTTTTTTAAACGGATGACCTGCGGCTTGCCGTGGATACGCAGCAAACTGGCTATGAGTTTGGATGGCCGCACCGCGATGGCCTCGGGCGAGAGCCAATGGATTACTTCGGCACACGCCCGGCAGGACGTGCAGCTCGGACGGGCGGCCAGCAGCGCGATTGTTACCGGCATCGGTACGGTGTTGTACGACGATCCGCAACTTAACGCCCGCGTCGACTTTGACGTGGTGCAACCCATCAAAGTCGTGCTTGATTCGAATTTGCGGATGCCGTTAACGGCGAAGCTGCTAGAAAATGCCGAGGAGCTCTGGATCGTTACTTGTAGCGACGATGCGCTTAAACTGCAACGATTGCGCGATATGGGCTGCAAAGTATTTCAGGTCGATGCGGTCGAAGGCCGCGCCGATTTGCCGCAGGTTTTTAAATTACTGGCAGAGCTGCAAATCAACACGGTTTGGGTGGAAGCTGGTGCCTCCTTGAACGGCGCATTGCTGGAAAGCGGCCTAGTTGACGAATGGCTGATTTATATGGCCCCTTGCGTGTTGGGCGACGAGGGACGCGGATTGTTTCATTTGCCGGGCTTACGGACAATGGCGGATAAAAAGCAGTTAAAGTTACTTGAAGTGAGACAAGTTGGCCCCGATCTCAGGCTGACGTTTAATTAGCGAATATAAAGGCCACAATGTTTACGGGTATCATACTTGCCGTCGGTAGAATCGCCGGCATCCAGCCGCGCGGCGGCGACTGTCGGTTGAAAATCGACACAGGCAAACTTTCTTTAGTCGATTGCGCATTAGGTGACAGCATTGCCGTCAACGGTGTTTGTTTGACCGCCGTTGAGTTGGGCGAGCATTATTTTTTCGCCGATGTCTCGAATGAGACTTTATCGCGTACGACTTTAAAGTCGGCGAGCACCGGTACCCCGGTTAATCTGGAATTGGCCTTGACGCCATCCGGCCGGCTGGGTGGGCATATCGTCAGCGGCCATGTCGATGGTATCGGCAAAGTGATCGAGAAGCAGGCCGATGGCCGCTCGATCCGCTTCAAATTCAAGGCGCCGGACTCATTGGCCAAATACATCGCCGAAAAAGGCTCGATTTGCATCAACGGCATCAGCCTCACCGTGAATAGTGTGGACGGCGCGTATTTTTCCGTGAACATCGTGCCGCATACCCTACAAGAAACCACCCTGGGTAGCACTGAGGTAGGCAGCGAGGTGAATCTGGAAGTGGATTTGCTGGCCCGCTACATGGAACGCTTAATGAAAGGCGAAGCTGCGGCGCATTGCCTAGGCGGCGTCACCGAGGCCTTATTACAAAACTCAGGCTTTATTAAATGAATAGCATAGAAGAAATCATAGCCGACCTTCGCCAAGGCAAAATGGTCATCATCATGGACGATGAAGACCGGGAAAACGAAGGTGATTTGTTGATGGCGGCGGCGTTTGCCCGGCCGGAAGACATTAATTTCATGGCCAAATACGGCCGTGGCCTGATTTGTCTGACCTTGACGCGAGAGCGTTGTCAGCAGTTGCGTTTGCCCCTGATGGTCACCGACAACAATACGCCATATACCACCAATTTCACCGTGTCTATTGAAGCGGCTACCGGCGTAACCACCGGTATTTCCGCCGCCGATCGGGCTTTGACCGTGCAGGCGGCGGTGGCAAAAAATGCGCAACCTAGCGATTTGGTGCAGCCGGGACATATTTTTCCATTGATGGCGCAAGCCGGTGGCGTGTTAAATCGGGCTGGGCATACTGAAGCCGGTTGCGATCTGGCCCGGCTGGCGGGCGTTGAGCCGGCGGCCGTCATCGTGGAAATCCTGAACGATGACGGTTCAATGGCGCGCCGGCCCGATTTGGAAGTCTTTGCCGAAACGCACAATCTGAAAATCGGCACCATTGCCGATTTGATCCACTACCGCATCAAACACGAAAACACCCTGGAACGGATCAGCGAATGCGTCTATCCGACCGAATTCGGTGATTTCAGACTTTACGCCTACCAAGATTGCAACGACGATAACGTGCATTTGGCCTTGGTGATGGGCAACGTCGCTGGCGACGAGCCGGTACTGGTACGGGTCCACGCCCGTAACTTGATCGACGATTTATTGTTTTCCAAGCGCAGCGATTGCAGTCTGCCGGTGCGGGAAGCCTTGAAAAATATTGCCGAAGCCGGTCGCGGCGTTTTGGTGATCATCCGCCAAAAAGAAAACAACAAAGATTTAGTGGAACTGATTCACACCTACCAAATGCAGGACCATGGCGTCAAAAACAGTCAGGATCTGAGCGCGGATGCGGATTGGCGCACCACTGGTGCCGGTTCGCGCATCTTGTCGGATTTGGGGGTGCGGCGCTTGAAGGTGATGGGGGCCCAGAAAAAATATATAGGTTTGTCCGGCTTCGATCTGGAAGTGGTCGAGCATGTCGATTCAACGCATTAATGCAGGGTCGAATTTATTCGCCCGCATCTTACGATTTCAATCATTCAACAACAGGTAAACACATGGCAACAGTCACTACTCTGGAAGGCAACTTTTCCGCGCAAGGCGGCAAGTTTTGCATCGTTTCGTCACGCTTCAACAGCTTTATTGTCGAACAACTGGAAGGCGGCGCGATCGATGCCTTGGTTCGCCATGGCGCAGATAAGAACGATGTCACCCTGGTAAAAGCGCCGGGCGCCTTCGAGTTGCCGATGGTGGTGCAACGAATTGCCGCCAGCAAAAAATACGATGCGATTATCGCCCTGGGTGCCGTAATTCGGGGCGGCACGCCGCATTTTGAATATGTGGCCGGTGAATGCGTCAAAGGCATTGCTCAGGTTGCGTTGCAATATGATGTGCCGGTGGCTTTTGGCGTGTTGACGGTGGACAGCATCGAACAGGCTATCGAACGCGCCGGTACCAAAGCCGGTAACAAAGGTGCGGAAGCAGCGCTGTCGGCGATCGAAATGGTCAGTCTCTTTAATAACCTGGGTCTTTAATGAGTCAAGCAAAAACCAATGCCAGAAAGTGCGCGGTACAGGCACTGTATCAATGGCAAATGTCCGGCGAGAGTTTGATCCGCATCGAAACCTATTTTCTGGAAGAAGAGCATCTGAAAGGCGCGCAAAAAACCTATTTCAGCGAGCTGTTTCATGGGGTGCCGCAACAATTGGATGTGATCGATGCGGCGCTGGCCGAATTCGTTGATCGGCCGGTGGAAAAAATCGATCCGGTGGAACGCGCTATTCTGCGTATCGGAGCTTACGAGCTGATCAATCGCCTGGAAACGCCCTACAAGGTCATCATCAACGAAGGTGTTAATCTGGCTAAGGATTTCGGCGCGGACGGCAGTCATAAATATGTAAACGGCATCCTCGATAAAGTCGCGCAAAAACAGCGCGCGGTAGAGATTGCAGCGAAGAGGGCGAACTCGCAAAGCTAATGGCTGTTGCCGAATTCGATCTTATCCGGCGTTATTTTGCGGTACATACGCCGCAGCATCCGTTCAACCGATTAGGAATAGGCGACGACTGCGCATTGCTGGACGTCCCGGCAGGCTATCAATTGGCGGTAACCGCCGATACGATGGTCGAAAAGGTGCATTTCTTCGCCGATGCCGATCCTGAGCAGCTTGGTCATAAACTGTTGGCGGTTAATCTAAGTGATCTAGCCGCGATGGGCGCCGAGCCGTTCGCGGCAACATTGGCATTAACCTTACCGAAAGTCGACGAAACTTGGCTGCAAGCTTTCTCGCGAGGTTTTATCAATTTGGCTCGTGAGTACAGGGTCGATTTAATTGGCGGTGATACCACTTCCGGACCGTTGACGATGACGGTACAAGCGATAGGTGTGGTGCCGCAGGGGATGGCGTTATTACGTTCCGGTGCTAAGATCGGCGATCTGATTTATGTCACCGGGCAATTGGGCAATGCCGGCTTGGGGCTGAAAATTAAACAAGGTTATGCCTGTGCCGATCCGGAGCTGGCTTTGCGCTGCTTTAACCAGCCGCGGCCGCGCGTGTCGGAAGGCTTGGCGCTACGCGGTATCGCGCATGCCTGTATCGATATTTCCGACGGATTAGCCGCCGATTTAGGACACATTCTGGAAAAAAGCGGTGTCGGCGCGTGTTTGGAATGGAAGAGCTTGCCGTTATCTATCCCCATGCAAGATTACATTGCGCAAAACGACGATTGGAGTTTGCCGCTAGTTGCCGGCGATGACTACGAATTGTGTTTTACCGTGCCGGCTGACTTTGCGGAAGCCTTGCCGGAAGGTTGCTTTTGCGTGGGTGTTATTGAAGCCGAACCCGGCCTCCGGGTCAAGCGAGGAGGGCGTGTGGACGCGTTCGAGGCGAAAGGTTTTGAGCATTTTTCTTAGAGATCATTACGGCAACAGCCGGTTAAGTGCGCGGCAGATCATCAAAGATCCAACGCTGTTTCTAGCATTTGGTTTCGGTTCGGGTTTATCGAAAGTAATGCCCGGAACGATGGGTACCGTCGCTGCGATACCTGTTTATTTGGCTGCGCTGCAAGCAGGCCAAATTGCATACTTCCTGATCACGATGTTCATAGTCGCTATCGGGATATTGATTTGTGACCGGGCGGCAAGAAAATTGGAAGTCCATGATTTCGGCGGCATCGTCTGGGATGAAATCGCCGGGTTTTTGATTACCATGTGGGGTATTGCCTATTCCTGGCAGAGTTTATTGGCGGGTTTTGCACTGTTTCGTTTTTTCGATATTGTAAAACCTTGGCCTATCAAATGGCTGGATCGGCATGTGGAAGGTGGTTTTGGCATCATGCTGGACGATGTGGTTGCGGCTGTTTTTGCGGCGCTGATGATGCGTATCTGGTTTTAAATATTTAGGTAATTAAGGAGCCAAATTTAAAGCCAGTTTTGCCGCCTCCCGAATGTCGCGGTTGTTGTGTTTGCTTAGCTGTTTTAGGCGGGCTATCAGTTTTTTATCTTCTACCGAATTGATGACCAACAAGGTTTGCTCGATAGTGTCGTCGTTATGGCTTTGCAGCGCAGTCAACAGCATGTCGGTGCGGTCTGTCGGGTCCTGCCATTTGTTTATCTGCCGAATGGCTTGACTGACAACCAAATGGGAGTTGTCATTCAGCGCCGTGATTATGCCTTGCTTGGCTTCGGCGCCCGTCAATTCCCCCAATTCCATTACAGCCAGTTCCCGGTCGTATTCATCTTCGGCGTTATCCAATTGATGTAATGCGCCATCCAGTTTTTGCAATTTTTCGCTATCGCTTAGTATATCTTCAACGGGTTCTTGATTGGCTATTTTTTGGGCTTGCTGCTGAAGCACAAACTCAACTTGAGCTTTAGTTTGCGCCGGGTTGGATTCCGAGTTATCGGCCGGAGCCTGGTGCGTATCGGTATTCGATAAGTGTTTATCTGCATCGAAAACTAATGCGCTAAACTCATCCACATGGGGAATAGCGGAAACAGCGATTGCTCCAAAACAAAGCACGCCAAGTAATATACCTTTGTTTTTCATGAATTAAATCTCGGTTGATGCTTAATGATTGATTAGGCAAGCAGCTCAGTTGACCTCAAATATCATGGACGACTACAATCCGCCCTGCTTTTGCAGGTTATCTTGTTGCACACGGTTTCTAAAATGGAGTTTTCCTGCAAACATCGCCGCACTCTTTATAACAACCAGAAAAAAGGTGAAATTATGAATAAAAAACTGTTACTTTGCGCTTCGATTTTTGCGCTTGCGACAACTAGCGTGGCGTTTGCCGACAGAGACGATAGCTACGGCGATTCGGAAAGCGCTTGTCCGGTCAGCCATGCCGCTCTGGAAAGTGCGATTAAATCGGCACAGGCGCTTGATAACGGCGGATTGGGTTTTCACATGTGGGCTTCGGTCGTCAATGCAAATGGCGTGGTTTGCGCGGTAGCTAAATCCGGTAACGGACTGAACGCGCAATGGCTGGGTAGCCGGGTGATTTCCGCGCAGAAAGCGTACACAGCAAACGCGTTCAGTTTAACTGACGGGGCGAATCCGAATGCGGCGCTTGACGGCTTGGCCTTGTCGACCGCCAATTTATATTCGGCGGTGCAGCCGGGTGGTAGTCTGTTTGGTTTGCAACACAGCAATCCGGTCGATACAAATTGGGCATATGCTGGTAATTCGAAAAAATTCGGTAGAAAAGACGACCCGATGAATGGTCGTCGGGTCGGCGGGGTAAATGTTTTTGGCGGTGGTTTGGCACTTTATAACGCGAGCGGTAAATTAGTGGGGGCTGTGGGCGTAAGCGGTGACACCTCCTGCGCCGATCATAATATTGCATGGCGTGTGCGTGATACTTTGAAACTCGATTTCGTACCGGCCGGTCTTTCCGGCTCAGCGGGCGATAACATTATCTTCGACTTGGATGCCAATGGAAAAAGCGCGGGTGGCTTTGGTCATCCTAAATGTATAGGTACTGAGCACATCAAAAATGCCGGTTTGCTCTTAACCGCGCCTATCGGCAACAATCCGTAAAATGAGTATGAGGTGAGGCCGTTTATTCGGCTTTACTTCGTTTTCGTAATTAATAGCATGTTTATTGCTTGCTAATTATTTTATAGTCTGTATAATTGACCAAATCAATCGCGGGGTGGAGCAGCTTGGTAGCTCGTCGGGCTCATAACCCGAAGGTCGTAGGTTCAAATCCTGCCCCCGCTACCAGATAACTGATTGATTCTTAAGGATAAGAATCATAAAGCCATCGGTTTAACACGTTGAAAAAAACGCCACAGGGCACCGTTTAGGGCACATGTGGATTTTTTCAAAAAGGTTCCAGAGAACCTGTGTTACATCGAGGGCTTTTTTTATGTCCAGTGATTTTTCAGAAAATCTTTCACCATCGGCAATCGATGCCGACCATGACAACCGCACAGAGACAACGAGTGCGGATGTTTCGAAACCCAATCGTTTCAACATCAATCCGGATATTGACAAGCTTAAGCAAACTGTCAATGACATGGATTACATTTCCCAGGAAGCGGTTGAGCGTATTACGACTATTACCGGGTTGCTATTGTTGGCGATGGAAAGCCCCGCTTTTTATAGCCGTCCTTCCGACTTATACCATGCGCTAAGGCAGATAAATTTTATTGCGGATGGGCTTCAAAACGACATCAACGTTATGGCTGAAGATGTTGGGTGTAATTTTATCGACAATAAGACCGATGGATTCTGGGCGGCCCACAAGGCATTTCAATCCAACAACGTTGTTTGCAATTATTCAGAGGGCACTCCCTTAACCTTAGATACCTTTCCCCCGGTTGTCGAGTTATCCAGTCACTGCGTGGCGGCGACTTCAAAACGGGAGGTAGCATGAACACCTTGAAACGGCTGGAACAAAAACTGGATGCTCTGGCATTGGTGCAACTGCGAGACATTGCAGCGAAACTCTATGAAGAGCTTGAGGAAACCAAACAACGGCTGATTTGTGCTGAAGACTCGGCCGAGTTCTGGCGAGAACAGGTGTTCAACATCCAAGACGACCTAAGCGACAGCGACATAACCCTGGGCATGACAAACACCGGCGAACTGCTGCTGATCGGCAAACAACACAGGGCGGTGTGATATGGCCACCATCCGAAAAATCCAACGTCAGTCGGGTGTCGTTTATAAAGCGATCATCACCCAGCGCGGCATTCCAATTAAATCCAAAACCTTCACCCGCAAAGGCGACGCGCAAGCGTGGGCCAAGCGCATCGAGTCTGATCAAGAAATGATGGAGGCTTTAGGTTCGCGAGGCGCCGGTTTGCGTTTTGCCGATCTTGTCGACGAATACATGCGGCAGTGGCAAGGCAAGGACGCGGTCAACCAAGCCAGGCGCGCCCAATATTGGCAAACCTGCCTGGGCGATTACAAGTTGGTTGATATTAGCGCGGATATGATCCGCCAACAGCTTAAAGCCTTCGAAGCCGGCAAGGTGCTGCGCGGTGATGGTGCCGGCAAGGCCAAGGCGATTAATCGCGACCGTTCGCCGTCTACCGTCAATCGTTACCGCACCGTGCTGTCGGCTATTTTCAGATATGCGATTTTCGAGGGCTACATTGTTGCCAATCCGGTCGCTCGGGTGGCAGCCCGCAAGGTGAATAATCAGATCAACCGCTTTCTAGATGAAGGCGAGCGGGTGCGTCTGCTGAGTGCATGTCAAAAATCAGACTGGAATAAGCTGCATTTACTGGTGCTGATGGCGTTGACTTCCGGCATGCGAAAAGCCGAGCTGCTTAACCTACGCTGGAGCGACATCGACTTCGAGAATAATCTGGCCAGGCTGGCAACCAGTAAGAACGGCGAGCCGCGGTGGTGTCCTTTGCCGGATTTTGTAGTGGATCTTCTACGCCCGCAGCGCCGGGTCGGTGCCGGTTTGCTGTTTGCCAGCGAGAACAAACCCGAACGACCATTCGAGTTCAAAAAACATTGGGATAAGGCTTTACGCGAGGCGGGAGTCGAAAACTTCCGATTTCACGATTTACGCCACAGTGCAGCCAGTTTACTGGCGATGGCCGGCGCTTCGTTG
>CAZGUM010000006.1:0-44615 GCA_964529085.1 uncultured Methylomonas sp.
GTACTGATTTATTTTTGAAAAGCAGAGGTAAATCTCTGGAAAGCAAATGTAAATTGGAACAAAGGCCCGGTCAACATGGCGCTAAGCGTACAAGGAATTCTGATTATGCTATGCAGCTCCGCGCCAAACAGCGGTTGCGTCGCATATATGGTGTCCTAGAAAAGCAATTCAGAAATTACTATAAAGCAGCCGATTTACAGAAAGGCGCAACAGGTCAGAATCTGCTTGATTTTCTCGAATCCAGGCTTGATAACGTAGTTTATCGCATGGGTTACGCTGCAACTCGTGCGGAAGCTAGGCAGCTAGTGTCGCATAAGGCAATTCTGGTTAACGATAGGTTAATCAATATTCCTTCTTATCAAGTGGCTTCTGGCGATGTTATTAAGGTTCGTGAAAAAGCGAAAAGCCAACAGCGGATTAAAGATTCTTTAGTTGTCACCGAACAATATGGTTTTCCAGTTTGGGTGGAAGTTAACTCGAAAGAGATGAGTGGGATATTTAAATCGGTTCCTGATCGTGTAGATTTGGGGTCTGATATCAATGAACAATTAGTCGTTGAGCTTTATTCTAAGTAATAAATAAGTCCAGGATTTAAATTATGCAGAGTTCTATCGTTGGTCTATTGAAGCCCCGTCTTGTCGAGGTCATCAATGAATCGGCCAACCACTCAAGAATTGTTATCGAACCTTTGGAGCGTGGTTTTGGGCATTCATTAGGCAATGCTTTGAGGAGAGTTATGCTGTCCTCTATTCCTGGTTGCGCTGTCACAGAGATTTCTATTGAGGGTGTGTTGCATGAATTCACCACGATAGAGGGCGTTCAGGAAGATGTAATAGACATTATTCTTAATCTTAAGAAACTTGCCGTTATCGTGCATTCTAAGGACGAGGTAACGTTAACTTTATCAAAAAAAGGTGTTGGCGTAGTTACTGCTCGTGACATTGATCTGCCCCATAACGTTGAATTGGCTAATCCTGATCTAATCATAGCTAATATTAATCAGGACTGCGCACTTAACATAAAGATAAAAGTTGAGCGTGGCAGAGGCTATGTCCCGGCTAGTCTTAGAAAAGAACTGTACGACGATGCTCCTGTTGGCGTTTTGATGGTTGATGCTGCTTTCAGTCCTATTGTTAAAGTAGCTTATCATGTTGAAAGTACTCGGGTTGAACAGCGTACTAATTTAGATAGACTTGTAATCGAGTTGGAAACAAACGGTACAGTCGATCCAGAGCAGGCGATTAAGCTCGCAGCATCTATCCTGCATGACCAGTTGTCTGTATTTGTCGATTTCGAGAAAGTCAACGAACAAATACAGGAAGAAGTAGCTATAGAAGAAGAATCATTCGATCCCGTTCTTCTGCGCCCTGTAGATGATTTGGAGTTGACGGTTCGCTCGGCTAACTGCCTAAAAGCTGAAAATATTTTCTATATTGGTGATTTGATTCAACGTACCGAAGTGGAGCTGTTGAGAACGCCTAATCTAGGTAAAAAATCACTAACGGAAATTAAAGATATTCTTGCGATTAAAGGCCTGTCATTGGGTATGCGGTTAGAGAACTGGCCACCTGAAAATTTGGCTGATCAGTCACAAGCTGGAATTTGAACATAAGGCATTTTAAAAATGAGACACCGTAAATCTGGAAGACAGTTAAATAAAAATAGCAGCCACAGAAAAGCTCTGTTTAGCAATATGGCTTGTTCGCTTTTTAAGCATGAATTGATTAAAACCACATTGCCAAAAGCGAAGGAGTTGCGTGTACTGGCGGAGCCTTTAATTACGCTTTCTAAAATCGATTCTGTTGCTAAACGCCGCCAAGCTTTTTCAAAGCTGCGGGATAGAGATGTCGTTACTAAATTATTTAACGAACTCGGTCCAAGATACCAATCCAGAAACGGTGGGTACTTGAGAATTATAAAGTGTGGTTTTAGATCCGGTGATGACGCTCCTATGGCCTATGTAGAGTTAGTCGATCGGCCCGAACCGGCGCAGTCCACAGAGTAAATTTTTAAGTTTAGTTATATGTGCGACAGAGTTGTGCAAATTGCCGCTCTGTCGTTTTTATTTTCGAAGTTCTGCAATTCGCCCCATTGCTCGCTGATTTCTTCTCCGAGCGCGATTCACGCCTGGTCCTTGTTTTTTCTGTAGCTTTCAAAATCTCTAACGTCTGTTGAAGGTCATTCAGCGTGGGCGAGAGAATTCTCTAGCACGTTAGTCAATACTCGCCATTCTTGCAGTTTTTTTTGAAAGGATGTTGTAGCGTTTGCCGGACTAGTGGAAGGTAAGCGTTGATATCTTATTACTCTGGGCAGGCTATCCCGATGGATATGTTTTTGGAAGGTCTTCTCAGCTGTAAAACCGTTGAAAAATATATGTGTTATATGCGGATGAGTCGTAAAAAATCCGAGAAAGTCATTAACGATAACGCTGGTCGGGTCGATTTTCGAATCTAAACTACTGTTATGCCGATGACAATATTTAACTACATCCCATAGAGCGATTCGTGCACTTGTTAGCGATAAAATTCTCGATTGATAGGGATGAGCAGGGTCAATCGCCAATAACTCACACACAATAGGCCAAAAGTGATTGCGCGGATGCGCATAATATTGATCAGCTAATAGCGATGCTTTGCCTGGTATGCTGCCGAGAATTAACACTTTTGCGTCCGGCGTTGCCTCTGGAGGGAAGCTTGCAATGAGGTCCATTGTGGCGGCGTTGTCAGATGAGGACTCGGTTAGTCATTTCCGTATTTGGATAACGCCTAATACATCCAATACGCGGCAACAATAAGCATGTTCGTTGTCATGCATCAAAGCTAAGCCTAGCTGATTACCTTGGCTGACTGTAAGATGATGCATCAACAAGATCGATGAGTATTCGGTTTCCATATAATCGATGCTGGCTTTTTGGTGGCCCCAGGCGCCATAGTCGCAATATATTATGCCGGCTAACTGTTTGTTGGCATAATCTTCAAATAACTCAACGCACTCTTCTAGCGATGTTTTTCGCGACAAGGTAGCGGTCAGATCAATGACTGAGACTATTGCAGTTGGTACCCTGTAAGACATCGCTTCCAATTTGCCCTGCAGTCTCGGTAAAACCAATGTTGTGGATTTACCCACGTTTGTGCTGGTTGGAATAATCGACGACGCGCAACCCCGGCCAAGTTGGGAGGAAGCATGGTAGCCGTCCAACACGCGTTGATCCGATAGTTGCGGATGGATGGTAATCGCCCGGGCGTAATCAATCCCTATATGCTTGTCCAGCACATGGCAGATTGGCGCTAGCGCGTTGCCTGTACATGTGCTTGCAGAGATGACGTCGTGACGTATTGGGTCGTAAGACTGACTATTCACACCAAACACAAGGCTAATATCACAGCCACTGACATTCCAAGTGCAAAGTACTTTTTTAGCGACATTTTGTACTATCAAAGACCGAAAGTCATTGATAGTTGCTGTTCCCGTGGCATCGAATAAGACATCAAGATTAAATTGGCGCAACACGCCAAAACTGTCGTCATCTGGTGAGCTGCGCCGACGATCCACTCGTTGATAGCGGACTCTTTTGCCGTCGAGAATCAAGTCGTCGCCTTCGCAATCCACCTGAAATGGCGGGCGGCCATAGGTGCTATCGTTGGCCAATAGGTATGCTACGTGGTCTATAGCCATTACGTCACATACGACGCTTATATTGAACCTACCACCTTTGCTTTGCGCAAAATTGCCTCTTAATACGCCTCGGCCAATTCTACCAAGTCCGACAATCCCAACGTTAAGGCTCATCGCAGAACAGCTCCTCTAATAATGTCAAAAATTGAATTTGGCATATGCGCTTGGCGATCTTGAGTGCTGCGTTTAAGTCGTATTATTCTCATTGGGAGGGTTTTGTTCTTCTTGTTAAGTGGTGATGTTGTCCAGTCTTTTAAAAGCTAGAGCAACAAACTATGCAAGTCAAGGTTAAGCAAAATAATGATGAAATTCGGTAGGGCATTATGAGCCTATTGCGTACGCATTAGGTAAACCGCTCTGCTTTTAAAAAGGTGTTCGGATGCGTTATTTTGTAACGATAGACTTACGTTTCTTCTTCCGAGATAACGAATTTTTCGGATAGTCGTAATAGGACAAACAACGCTCCGGCGCCGCCTGCCTGGGGGGGGGCGGAGCAAAATGCCAGTACGTCTTTATGTTGGCGTAACCAAAGATTGATATCGTTTTTCAATATCGGTTGATTGTCCGGTGAGTTGTAACCCTTGCCATGAATAATCAGTACACAACGATAACCAACCTCAATGCAATGGTGCAAAAAATGCAGTAGTTGCTGTTGTGCATCGCGGCTAGTTAAACCATGCAGATCTAGATTGGCATCTAAGCCGTAGTACCCTTTGCGAAGCTTCTTAAGTACATTTTTTTGCATGCCCGGTACCAGGAAGGCGACCTTGTCTTCTTGGAATAAAGTTTCCAGACTACCCTCGACGTCCAATTGTAACGGGTCGATTTGTTCCAACGGTTTAAACGCGGGTATTGGGCGAGGCTTTTTGTCCGGCTTAAGAATAACCGTATTTTTATCTACCGATTTGACTTTACCGATAGCGTTTCGAAACAAGAGGGCGTCGTCTGTGGAAGTGGTTTTTTTTGTCACGTAAGCTGCTGGTTTTGCGGTTTTTTTGCTACTATGGACGAATTTTAAAGCGTTTTACAGCGGTATGCACATACTTATCAGCAACGACGACGGTTATTTAGCTCAAGGCATCAATACTCTGGCAGACGCCTTGCGCTTATATGCCGACGTGTCGGTTGTGGCGCCGGATAAAAATAGAAGTGCCGCAAGCAATTCTTTAACTTTGGATATGCCCTTGCGAGCAACGATATGCGATAACGGTTTCGTTCGCGTGGATGGTACGCCAACGGATTGTGTGCATCTGGCAATAACTGGTTTGTTGGCAGATGAGCCCGACATGGTGTTTGCCGGGATAAATCATGGGGCAAACCTCGGCGACGACGTGCTTTACTCCGGTACGGTTGCGGCGGCCACCGAGGGGCGCTTTCTCGGCTTGCCCGCGGTTGCGATTTCATTAGCGTCAAGCGATCCTAAGCATTTTGAAACGGCCGCTCACGTGGCCGTGATGTTAATGCGAAAAATATTGGCTCATCCGTTGCCGGAAGACACCTTGTTAAATGTGAACGTGCCGGATGTGCCCTTAGCCAGTCTGAAGGGGTATCGGTCCACAAGGCTGGGTCAAAGGCATAAAGCGGAAGCGGTTATTCGCTCCAAGGATCCGCGCGGTCATGTCATTTATTGGGTGGGGCCGCCCGGTAGCGAGCAAGATGCAGGGCCAGGTACCGATTTCGACGCTATAAGAAACGGCTACGTGTCGGTAACGCCGTTACAGCTGGATTTGACACGTTACGAGAGGTTGGAGGGATTGCAAGATTGGTTAGCATTGGAGGTGCAGAAATGAGTCGACGATTACAGGGCATAGGCATGACTTCGCGACGGACCAGGGAGCGGATGATTTCCCGGTTGCGAGAGCAAGGCATTAGCAATAGCAAGGTATTGGCTATTATGGCCGAGACACCGCGACATATTTTTGTCGACGAAGCCTTGGAAAGCCGGGCATACGAGGATACGGCACTGCCCATCGGACACAACCAAACCATATCTCAGCCCTACATCGTTGCAAAAATGACGGAGTTGCTGTTGGAACAAGGACCGCTTGGTAAGGTATTGGAAATTGGCACCGGTTGCGGCTATCAAACCGCAATATTGGCCAAGCTTGTGGATCAGCTTTATTCGGTTGAGCGCATTGCGCCATTGATGAAAAAAGCCAGAGACACACTGTGGGAGTTGAATATCAAAACCGTGGGTTTCAAGCACAGCGACGGAGGGTGGGGGTGGCCCGAACATGCGCCGTTCGATGGTATTTTGGTTGCTGCCGCGCCCGCGGAAATTCCGGAAGCCTTGCTTTCGCAGATGGCTTTAGGAGGTGTAATGGTCATTCCCGTGGGATTGGAGGGTATGCAAGAGTTGCATCGTATTACTCGCACCGAGCACGGGTTTGAAGACGAGGTCATTGAGCGCGTGACTTTTGTCCCGTTTTTATCCGGCGTCAGTCAATAGCAGCTATAAGGAGTTTTTCGTGTCGAGCGATTAGGCTGCCCGACACGACGGCAGAGAGGAGTTAAATTCCTGAGTACCGTTTACGGCTGCTTGCAATCAAACCGAGCAGCGCAGGCCCGAATAGCCATACAGTCGATGGCAGCGGCACTGCGGTAACCGATACTTGCCAGCCGACGTCTTTCAACGCGGCTAAATCCAACTGTGTATAGACTTTGCGTGTACCTACGCGTATCGTCGGGTCCAATAATGCCTCTTGCGGCACACCGTTTACATTGCTTTGCGTGCCGTCCAGCCAATGTACCTTGTCGCTTTCCAGTGGAACATTGCCGCCATAGGCCGCGACAGCGTTGGCGCCGGTAAAGTTGGATCCGGACGTTTTGTACTTCCAGGAATCGGCGCTGCCCAAGCCCAATAAGTGTCCAAGTTCGTGCAATGCCACCGAATAAAAGTCGTTGCCGCTGAACGGTTCCGTCGTGGACGGATTGGTATCAAAATACCAGTTTGCCGAATTGCTAAAGCTTATCTGGCCGCCCCAGGGGGCAAAATCGGTCGCCGAGCTTCCGACAGTATCACCGGACTGCCCTCTTTTTTCGGCGGTATTCAAAAAGGCTTGAGTACCGCTAACACTATATCCGCCGTAACCGCCAAAGCCCAAAGTGTTGCCGCCGAGATCGTGACCGCCAACAAATACTGTCAACGTGTCGGGGGCCACGCTGAAATTGTTTAATATGGTTTGAGCGCCAGTATCGGGACGATCAAATATCGCGCTGAAATTGTTGCTGCCGCCGGAGGAAATTGGGGCCAAGCTGTCGGTTAATATGCTTCCTAGGAAACTGCCGGCAGCATTCAGAAGTGTTTGCCGGCCTGAATTGACACCGGTGAAGAAGCCGCCGTCGTAGGTATAGTCGAAGTTGATAACGACTGCGTTGGCTGATTGGCTGGCGGCCAGCAACATAGCGCCAGCTAACAGGGAAGGTTTAATAAACATGAGTTTTACTTGCTCCATTTGGTTTGATGTTCGTTGTGTTTGTCGGTTATCGACTTAAACTATCGGCGTAACCACGCTCCCTTTTTATGCGTAATTGAAGGTGTTTTTATGTGTAAAACACGCTGAGAATTACCGTAGGCAAAAGCTAACACCGTCCATAACCGCGGCGCAAGTCTTTTATTTGTTAAGTGTTCAAATATTGCTTTTTGCTGGATAAATGTAAAGTTCTGCCTGTGGTCGTCGTAGAAGGCTCTGAATTTACCGCGTCATATTTTTTTGGCTCCACATACTCCACAATGCCGCTTCATACTGTTCCGCGAACCGAACGCTATCAAATAACGGAGATTCTAAAACCTGCTTACGTAATCGCTTTCGTAACTGAGATAGTTTTGTCGTTTCCTGGGCAAAGTCTTTCGCTTTGTTCACGTAATCGTTTTCGTTTGATGCGATCCAGTCGGCAAGCCCGACGTTGATACAGATAGATTCGCCGGCCCTGGCAAGTATGCCATCTCCGCGCAAGGTCAAAACCGGTATTCCCATCCATAAGGCTTCAATGCTGGTGGTTACGCCGGGATAAGGAAAAGTATCCAGTGCAATATCTACTTTATGGTACATCGATAAATGCCGGCTTCGGCTCGGTTCTGCTTCCGCCAGTATCAAACGGTCGCCGCTAATTCCATGTTCGGCAAAACGTTGCAAGGTTCTGCTCTGTATAAACGGTTCGTTGAGTTGGCTTGCCTTCAACAAAAGCCTCGATGCAGGTACGGAATGCAATATGCTAGCCCAGGTCGCTACGACACCGTCAGTCATCTTGGTCAAATTATTGAAACTGCCAAAAGTCACAAACCCCTGCTTTAGTGCCGGTAGGGCCTCAACTGCGGGGGATTGATCGGGTCGTGTAAAACAAATGCAGCTATCGGGTAATCTCCAAATGGATTCGCTGAAATTTTCTTCATCTTGCGGAAGAATCGAATGCGGATCGCTGAGAACGTAGTCAATCGCCTCAACGCCTGTCGATGCTAAATAACCCAGCCAGCTGATCTGGACCGGTGCGGGCTTCCAGGCGAATAACGATAAGCGACTAAGGGCGCTGTGCCCCGCCAGATCTATCAGTATCTGCACGCGGTCGCCGTGAATAAGTTGCGCTGCCGCTTCATCCGTCAAGTTGCTAATGTTTTTCCAGTCGCTCAGATAGGGTCTTAAGCGTGCTGAGTAATCATCCATGCCCGGTTGCGTGGCGTAAGCGATAAACTCTATCCGGGTTGATTTACTCTCGCGTAGTAAAGCATAAAGGAAGTGTCCGACCGGGTGATCCCGCAGATCGCCGGATACCAGTCCAACCCGCAAGCATGTCGGTTGTTCCGCGCTTAGCCAACGCGTATAGGGCGTGGCTGTTGCGGCAACCATTCGTCCGAATTTCTCGGCTTCTTCAAGGTAGTCTACCCGATGCTGGGCGCTATAGTTGAGGTGGAACAATAATCCGCTTTGCGTGGCAATTTGGTCAGGTTTGAGTGTAAGGCTGGTTCGCCAGCACTCTTCCGCTTCCGCGATTCGGCCTTGAGCTTGCAGGTTGATTCCCAAATTGGTGTGTGCATCGACATAGTCGGAGTGCAGAGAGAGTGCTTGTCGATAGCATGATTCCGCCTCAAGTAAGTGGCGCTGAACTTGGTGTGTGGTTCCCAAATTGTTGAGCGCTTCCGGATAATTGGGTCGGATTGCTAGGGCTTGCTGAAAGTTTTCTCCGGCTTTTGCAAAATCGCCAACCGCGAAATAGATTGAGCCTAAAGCGCAATAGGCTTCCGGATAGTTCGGATCTAAAGCCAATGCCTGTTGGCAGCAGGCCGCGGCTTCCACCAAGCGGTTTTGTATTTTCAGAGCGATAGCCAAGCAGTAATGGCTTTGTGCAAGGGTTGGTTGCAGTGTGATGGCTCTGCGAAAACTTTGCTCGGCTTGCTCGGGATGTTGTTGAGCTTGTTGGCAAAGGCCTAGATTAATCAGTTCGCCAATAGCGTCCGGTGCTAAGGCGGACGATTTGGCTATATAGAATTCCGCTTCGCGGTACCGACCCAGATTGAAGAGCAGGGTGCCTAGGTTGCTGCTCGCGAGGGCATTGTTCGGGTCGAGTTGTAAAGTTCTTTCATATTGGGTGATCGCTTCATTGAGATGGCCCTGTCCATGTAAGGTAGACGCAAAATTTAGATGGGACTCGGCGTCTTGCGGCAATAGTTCGATGGCTCTCTGGTGGGCCTGTAGAGCGTCCGGAAAAGCGCCGCGCTGTTGCAGAAATAAACCAAGTACCTTCCAAGCTAATCCGCATTCAGGAAAGCGGGCAAGCAGGCGGCGGGCATTTTGTTCGCCCTCCACTGTTTGCCCCTGTTGAAAGTTAATAAATAAGGCATTGATTTCAGCTGTGGCCTGGGCTACAAGTGTTTTTTCGAGTTCGTCGACAGCCGTGCCTTGCAAGCCGACTTGGGTTTTGCCTTGCTGCAAAAGTTCTCGCGCTTCGGCATATCGTTCTGTTTGGATTAGCGCCTGGATACAGCTATGCCAAAACTTTCCTTCTAGGGATTTAGCACTTAATGCGCGATAAAAGTGCATAAGTGCAATATCGGCTTGCTGCAACTGCATCGCCAATACGCCCATATTATGATGAGCATCGGGATGCTCAGGCTGATCTTGCAATATCTGCAGGTACAGCGCTTGCGCTTCTAGCAATTGCCCAGCTTGGTGATGGGCAATTGCTAGTTCCAAAGTTCGCGGCAGGTTTTCGTCAGGCATCGCCGCTTGAACTAATTTGCCGAACGTTGATGAGTTTCCATCATGTCGCACAGGGTTTGTTCCAGATTACGGCAGAATAAATCGGTGTTAAACAGCGGATAGGCATTTTGATTTTGCAATAACCGGGCTTTTAGTTCAGCCAATCTTGCCGGGTCGCGTGCCAGATTCAAAGCCATGGTTTCGTACTCTTCCAGCGAGTGTGTAATTAATTCCGGTAAGCCTATCGCATGCAGCAAACTGGCGGCCACCCGGCCGGAGAAGGTGTTGCCTTGATACGTTATCACCGGCAAGCCTACCCGCAAGGCATCGCTGGCGGTGGTATGCGCGTTATAAGGCGTGGTATCCAGGAACATAT
This sequence comes from uncultured Methylomonas sp., assembly GCA_964529085.1. Lineage (GTDB taxonomy): Bacteria > Pseudomonadota > Gammaproteobacteria > Methylococcales > Methylomonadaceae > Methylomonas. Next base: position 10,246 of record CAZGUM010000006.1, read on the forward strand.
CCGCCAATCGATAACGGGCCAGATGATCTTCCACGGCGGGGACGCGGGTGGCAAATATCAAACGCTCAGGATCGATGCCGCGCTGCTCGGCTTCTCTACGCAAATTGCGCTGCGCGGGTTCGTTTAATTTCATCAGCCATAATACGCTGCCGGGAACTTGGTCCAGCAAACGCATCCAGACATCGAACATCGGCGGATTGATTTTGTAATCATGATTAAAAGAGCAAAATACAACGCCAGTTTCCGGTAAGCCCATTTCGGCTCTGCTGGGTATGCGCTCGGCGATTTTCAGGTTGGAATCGGTTGGCAAATAGGCATCAGGCAGATAAGCGACGGTCTCGGTGTAGTATTTTTGATGTTCTTCGGGAATCACAATCCGGTCCGCTAAAATGTAGTCCATGTAATTCACGCCCAGTGAGCCCGGATAGCCCAAGAAATTGACGTGTATCGGCGCCGGACGATAGCTGAATACGTCGGTGCGCGAGTCTGCCGTATACCCGGCCAAGTCAATCAGAATGTCTACTTCAAGGCTACGGATCAGTTCCGCTATTTCCCAGGATTTTTTTGAGCGGACGTCGATAAACCGGCTGAAAGCGGTTTCGAAGCGCTGTCTGAGTGCGCCTTTATCGTCCAGGCCGAGCGAGATCGCTATGGTTTCAAATTTTGTCCGGTCATGGTGTTCGATAATTCCTGCCATGAGATGGCCGACCGGATGTTCTCTAAAATCCGGCGATATGTAGGCCAGCCGAATTTTGTCGTGCTTATATACTTCGCCATTCCATAAGGTTTTGGCCTTGGCCGGAAACAGATGCTCGGCAAAAATTTTGACGCATTGCAGCAAGTCCTCGGGAGAATTCGACAATGACATAAACGGCAGGGTTTTGCAGACCCGACGCTGCTCGCGCACGCCGGTTTCGATGATGCTCCGACTTTCGGCAAAACGCCGCCAATCGCAGCAATGTTGCTCGGCGTGGAATAACAAACCGCGGCCGTAATCGAAATCCGGGTTAGCTTCCAGGAGCCGTTCGAAGAAAGGGATGGCATCGTCGTAGCGATTCATCTCGGTGAGAATAATGCCCAAACCGGCCAAGGCCTTGTCGGACTTAGGATTGATTTGTAAGGCTTCATTGAAGCTTTCCACGGCCTTGACGTGCTGCTTTATCTCGTAATAGAGGTTGCTGCGGTTGATCATCGCGCTTTCGTATGCGGGATCGATGGCAATGGCTTGTTGGTAACCGGCTAAGGATTCCTCGAAGCGCCCCAAGGATTGCAAAATTACGGCTTCCACAAAATAAGCCGGTGCATAGTTTTGGCCGGTGGCAATGGCTTTTTTAATCCAATCCAGCGCTTCCGCCTGCTCATCCTGCTGCGATGCAATCACCGCTAAGGAGTAGAGCGCGGCAAAATTTTGCGGTTGCAACTGCAAAATTTCCTGAAATGCCTGTCTGGCTGCGGGTATATCGTTGGCATTTTGATATTCCAGAGCTCGTAGGGTCTTTTGCTGAATAGCGGCCGCGTCCGCCGGCGTTAGCGAAACGGTTGGTGCCGTCAGCGCAAAATGACTGGGTAGGCTTTTGCAATAGTTATCGGCCAATTGCGATCCTTCGCGTTGATCCAGTTCTTTTAACACCAGCAGACAGAAGTCCGGGGATTGCACCACCGTATCCAGAATAGCCGCCAATTTTCTTAATTGCCGGGTAGTCAGAAGGCCGAGTTTTTGGAAGTCTCTGACAAATACGGCATCCGACCAAATCGCCTGCTTGATCCCGGCATAAGGATTGTCTTTTAAGATGAGCGGCTTGAAACTGCGCGGCACGATGCCGGTAAAACAATGAAACATGAAGCCTTGGGCGCGCAGAAACTGCTCAACCTCGGCAAATAGGGGTTGCCCTTCATAGAGTTCGACGAATTCGACTTCGGTCCAGATCACCAATGCATCGGCCAGCGCTTTTATCCCGCCTTTGAATACGTCCAACTCGCCACCCTGGACGTCGATTTTAATCATGTCCACGCTGCCTAGATCGCTCAACTCGTCGAGGCTGACGGTAGTGACGGGGTGTTCTGCAACCAACTGCACCACGTCGCCAAGTTGGAAAAAAGCATCCAATAGCGGCTTATTGGGTTTATATAAGGAACCGGTCATGAACCAGTTGGTTTCGTAATATGTGGCCGGGCCGCCTTTGCCGACAAAATACGGCAGATAGCGATAGGATTTGTTGTCGGCGTAAATTTCGCACAACTTGGCGTGCGCTTCGGCGTCGGGCTCAAAGCCTATTACAGTGGCCAAGTCGGCCTGCATCAACGGCGCGTAGGGTTCGGTCAATTGGCCGTGCGAACTCGCCCCGATATCGACAATATTGACTCTTAGCGGATCGGCGTCGCTTCTTAATAGGGCATCAAGTAAGTTAAACGTTTCCGGCACACCTAACAAGTCGCGCCAGATGGCCTGATTGCCGGGGTTGTTAAGTAATATCTTCTGTTTGATTTGTTCGGGAATCGGCTTCTGTTGCCTTATGCTGGCAAGCGCATAACGTCTGGCCATGCCCGCCGACAAATTCGGACTGTTCCGGATCAATTCCAAGACGGATAGAGGATCGGCCAGGAAATAAGACGAAAAACTGCGCTTCGATTCGTAAAATTCGATCAAGACGCATTTCAGCCATTCGCCAACCGAACTCAACAGCGGACGCTTTAGATCCTGACTGAGTGGCGGTAAAAAAGGCGCATTGAATTCATTCAGGACCTGGATGTTCAACAGAATAGTCGCCGTGGTCGATAACGCGGCGGCGCGCATTCCCAATTTGAACTGTATATACAGCAGTATCACCTGCCAGGGTGCTTTATCCGGTTCGGTCGCTAACGAAGCGGTAAAATAGGGTTCGGCGATGGCTCTGGCTCGTTGCAATAACTCCAGCTTATCGGCCGCACTGCGTTCGCCCCATTCAAATTCGGCGCATAAATTCAGCGCATGTTTGTAGTCAGTCGCTAGACTGCTGTCGGTTAATGGTATGCATGAACGGTAATATTCGCACTGGGCAAAATGCATCAAAGCATTGAAATTGCCTGCGACATCGGGAGTTTCGGCAGGTAGTAGGTTGCCATCGAATAAAAGGCCGCGTTTACGTAAAGTATCGGCTCGGTCCGGTTTGCAAGCAAAAAGATTCAAAGTCTCGCTGTGCAGCGCGGCGTCGAACTCCACCAACACATTCAGTTCGGACAGCAAACGGTAAATAGAAAAACCATACTGACGCACCGCATCGATCAAACCATGGTTGATTTGGTTACCGTGCATCAGCTCAAACATCAGCAGCGGCGATTGTTCGCTAAAGAAGCTCTTGCCACCTTTTAAGACATTAATTTCCTCGCCTTCGGCGTCCATTTTTACAAAGTCGATAATTACATCGGGGGCAAACTCCTTAAGGCTGTCGTCGAGGGTTCTTAGCTCGATGATTTCCTTATTTTGGCCGCCACCGCTCAGAGAATTGAGCTCGCTATTTGCCGACACGTTAATTTCCGCTTGGCGGGCTATATCCGATAACCCAAAGCGCAACAGATTGACTTTGTGGCCGAAACCGTTCAGTTGGATGCTGTTTTGCAGCATGCCGCCGGGGGCCATGGTCGGCTCGAATGCCCAGACCCGGCCTTGATCGAGGTGTTTGGCGATACTTAACGCATACACGCCGTGATTGGCGCCGATGTCCAGACAGTTCATGCCGGACTCGATATAGCGCCGAATGAAATCCATTTCATCTTCAAACCAATCTTCTTGTTCCAGCAACACATAAGGTGTCATCAGATTGATGTCGCTGGCGGCACAAACGATCACGTCATTTTTGATGCCGATTGGCCAAAATGGTTTTTTCTCCATGGATTTACCTTGTTCTGCGGTTAAGAGTAATTGGACGATGCTTAAAATATTTAGCTTGAGCTTTAGGGCTAATCCGCTGAATTATAGACTGGCAACGCCCGATTTAAGACGGCATTGCTTTGCTTTGTAGAGTGATTGTCAACATTATGCAAAAAAAAACCGTCCTCAAGTTGCCTTGAGGACGGTTTGGGCTTTGCTGTTTTTAACGACTAGCTGATTATTATGCCGTTTGCGGTGCCGGTGTTGAAGCCGTCAGTACCCGATATTCCGGTCAGCTTGATCAAGATGTCGCCTCCCGTATTGTGTTGGAAGACGTAAGTATCGGAGCCAAATTCAAAGGCTGCCGCATCTCCGTTAGTGGAAGCCACCAGTTTTGCGACACCGACCCATTCTCCCAAGGTGCCGATATCGGCCGAATCCGCTCCGCCCAGGGTAATAAGGCCGGCGGCTGTCGTAGCGGTGATCACTTGACCGGGAGCCGCGGTATCGGATGCAAGTGTTACGTTTAACGCTGTGGCACTGGCTATAGACGGCGTGCCGACAATATTTAGAGAATCCTCCGTGGCTGCGCCGGCATTGCCTTTGCCAAAGTCGGTAATGGTATCGAAGTCGAAAGTACTACCGCCTACGGTACCGGTGTCGCCCGCCGCGAAATTGAAGGTGTCTTTTCCGGTCCCGCCGGTCAAGGTGTCGTTGCCTCGGTCGCCGGTGATACTGTCAGCCAAAGAGGTGCCGGTAATGGTGTTGTTAGAGCCATCGCCATTGATCAACACCAAATCAGTGCCGGTGTCGAAAGCATTGGTTCCGCCAAAAGCAGTAAATACCAAGCCGCTTAACGTTACCGCTCCGGTTCCTTTTACATCGACCTGCAAGGTCGCTGCCGCGCTGGTGTCGGCGTTGACCAGTAATGTCGAACCGCTCAATTGGCTACCGGTAAAGGTGGCTGTTTCACCGTGAGTAATCAGCAGTTTATCGATGTTAGTAAATGTGCCGCCGCTGAAATCCGTAGAAGTGACTACATTCAGCGTAGCAAAGCCCGTTCCGCCGTTTATCACTTCACCGATATCCACATCGCCGGTATTAAACAGGAAGGTATCGTTGCCGGTGCCGCCTGTAAGATTATCGATACCGTTGCCGCCGGTGATGGTTAGGTTGCCGTCGCCGGCCACAATCACATCATTGCCCGCAGTACCCGTGACTGTTGGTGAAGTTACGATGCCTAAGGTGTCTACCGTCGAATAGCCCAAGTGGGCAATCGCAGTGACCTGAGCCGGCGTCAGGAACTCCAGTTGACCAACCGTGATAGCGCCAATCTGAGTGGATGTGAGTTGGCTCAATTGACTTGTGGTAAGAACCCCAAAATGCGCTTCGGTTAACGCTTGTATGTCCGAGGTTGTCAAGGCTACCAGCTGCGTCGGCGTGAGTTTGGGCAGCTGGTTGGTAGTAAACGCTTCGACTTGAGCCGTTGTCAACGCGGCGATCTGCGCGGTAGTCAAGTCGTCGATCACGTTGGTCGAAATAGCCGCGATTTGAGTCGTAGTCATTTTTTGCAGATCCGCAACTTCGATGGACGCAATCTGATCTGAAGTGAGCGCACCAATCTGACTATTGCTCAGCTGACCGATTTGCGATGTGGTCAGAGACGCGATTTGACCGCCGGCGCCGGCCGATAGAGCGGTAATCTGCCCATTGGACAATGCTGCCAGTTGCGCGGTGCTGAGAGCCTGTATTTGCAAGCTGCTCAAGGCCGTCAAACCGCCTGTGGCCAACAGCCCCGCGACATTGACAAATGGTAGGTCTCCGACCTGGATTTTTGCCACTTGGGCATTAGTCAACGCCGATACTTGAGTGGAGCTGAGTGCTGAAAACTGCACCGTATCCAAGGCAACGATCTGATCGGTGGTTAAAGCGCCGATTTGATCGGTGGTCAAGGCATTAATTTGAGTGATAGAAAGTTTTTGCAGATCACCCGTTTCAACTGCTTCGATTTGCCTGGTTGTTAACTGGGTGATTTGTGCCGCCGATAGACTGGAGAATTGCGTAGAGGACAAAGTCGCAATTTGCCCATCTGTGCCCAGTGTCAGAGCTTGTAACTGATTTGAGGTTAAAGCTCTTAGCTGATCGGTAGTCAGAGCAGCAATTTGCCCGTTTGTTGCGGTCGTAAGTGCTTGCAATGCGGCGATTGATAAGCCTTTGATCGCATCAGTGGTGATTGCTTTTAAATCGCCTGTCTCCATCTTGACAATTTGATCCGAGCTCAAGGCGCCGATTTGCGAAGCACTTAACGCTTGTACTTGGCTGCTGGTTAGCTTTTCAACTTGCGATGTCGTGAAAGCCGCAATTTGCGTTGACAACAGTGCGGCCACTTGGCTGGTTTTCAGAGCCGCCAGATCAGTTGTTTCCAATGCCGATATCTGATTGGTGGTGAGTTTTTGCAGCTGCCCATTGGTTAAGGCTACGACTTGCTCGGTTGTTAACGCAGCGACTTGGCCGGCGGCACCCAAGGTTAAGGCTTGTATTTGGGTAGTCGTCAGCGCGGCGATCTGGCTGGTGGTCAGCGCCGCGATTTGGCCGTCGGTGGCCGTGGTTAAAACTTGTAAGCTATCGGTAGACAGGCTTTGAATTGCCGTCGGCGAAATCGCGCGCAAATCCGCCGTTTCCAGTCCGGCAATTTGCCCTGGAGCCAAGGCAGCAACCTGGGCCGCACTCAGGTTGGCGGCCTGATCCGAACTTAGCGCGGTTACTTGTGCCGAGGTCAGAGCCGCTATTTGTCCGGTTGCGCCGGTGGTTAATGCTTGAATTTGCAGGGTTTGCAATGCGGCAATGTCGGCGGTTTCCAGGGCCTGAATTTGCTTGGTGGTCAATTTGCTGACTTGAGTCGGCGTCAAGCTTGCCACTTGATCGGTCGTCAAGGCGGCGATTTGACCGTTGGCCTCCACTGTTAGCGCCGTCAGCTGGTCGCTTGTCAAGTTTTGGATTTGGTAAGTGGTCAGGGCTGCGATTTGGCCGGTCGCTGCAGTGCTCAAGGCTTGAATACTATCGGTACTTAAACTCTGGATTGCGGTAGTCGTTATAGCCCGTAAATCGTTGGTTTCCAGGCCGGTAACTTGACCAGGCGTCAACGCTGCCACCTGCGCACCGCTTAGTTTGGCTGTTTGATCCGAGGTCAATGCGGCGATTTGGGCGGAACTTAATGCAGCAACTTGACCCGTTGCGCCTGTCGTCAGCGCTTGGATGTGCGCGGCTTTCAATTCCTTTAAGTCCGTAGTTTCCAATGCTTGGATTTGATTGGTTGTCAGCAATGCGATTTGCTCTGATTTCAGATTTACAACCTGAGTAGATGTTAGCGCGGCAATTTGACCGCTGGCACCGGCGGTGAGCGAGGTCAGTTGATCGCTGGTCAGGGCGGTAAGTTGCCGGGTACTTAGCGCGGCAATTTGACCGTTGGTCGCGGTTGTTAACGCCTGAATGGCTGTTGTCGACAACCCTTTAATGGCTGCTTCGGTTACCTGTGCCAGATCTTCCGTCTCCATCGCCGCGACTTGGTCGGCACGGAGAGAGGCCATTTGCGCGGAAGTGAGCGCTCCCGCCTGGGTGGTTGTTAATTTTTGCACTTGGGTGCTGGTTAGCGCGGCTATTTGGCCGTCTGTTCCGGTCGTAAGCGCGGCAATCTGAGCGGTTGCTAGCTTTTGCAAATCCGCCGTTTCAATTGCAGCAATTTGGTCAGGTAATAGTTTGGCGATTTGCGAGATCGTCAGTTTTTGGATTTGCTCAGTCGTTAGCGCCGCAATTTGGCCGGCGGTGCCGATTGATAGCGCCTGTAACTGATTGGATGTCAATGCTTGAATTTGCGCTGTGGTCAAACCTGCAATCTGGTTGCTTGTCAATGCGGCGACTTGATCGGTGGCCAGGCCGCTGATTGCGTTGGCGGCTAAATAGGCCAAATCTCCGGAGTCGAGGGCGGCAATTTGGCTGTCGGTCAGAGAAGATATCTGGCCGGATGTCAACGCTCCGACTTGGTTAGTGGTCAGACTTTGCACCTGATTGGTTGTCAGCGCGGCAATTTGCCCGGTTGCGCCCGTGGTCAAAGCGGCAATTTGGGTATTGCTCAGCGCGACCAAGTCGGTGGTTTCCAAGGCAATGATCTGCGCAACGCTCAAAGCGGCAATTTGCGCGGTGGTGAGCACTTGCGCCTGCTCGGGGCTTAAGCCGGCAATTTGGCCTGCTGTCCCTATTGTCAACGCTCGAATTTGGTTAGTCGTTAAAGCCGCAATTTGGTCCTGGTTAAAATAACCGATTTGAGTGGTGCTCAGTTCGGTGATTTTATCGATGGACAGCGCCTTCAAAGCCGTTGTCGACATATTGCCGATCACGCTGGACGACAACGAGGCAAAATCGACGGCTTGCATGTTTTCGACTTGCGTTGATGTCAGCTTGTTAAATTGCGTGTAGGTTAGAGAAGCGGCTTGGCTGGTAGTCAAGGCCTGAATCTGATTGGCGTTCAAGACGGCTATCGCATCGGTGGTCAGCTTGGATAGCGCGCCGGTCGAGCCGGTTGTCAATGCCGCTATAGACGAGGCCGGCATGTTTGCGACTTGTGTTGGGGTTAACTTGGATGCCTGATCCGCGGTTAATGCCGCTGCCTGCGACGTGGTTAATGCCTGAATTTGCTGAGTAGTCAGACCTTGAAGTTGGGTGCTGGTCAATGCGGCAATGGCGGCGGTTTTTAACGACGATATATCGGAAGTCTCGATTTTCGCCAATTGCGTGACGCTGAATTTGGTAATTTGGTCCGCTGTTAGTGAATTGACTTCCGCGGCTGTCAGTTTAGGTATCTGGGTTGTTGTCAGCGCGGCAATTTGTGCCGAAGTTAAGGCCGCGACTTGACCGGTGGCGCCGGTTGTTAAAATCGCGATCTGGTCGGTTGCCAATGCAGCCAATACCGCTGTGGCCAAGCCTTTGATAGCAGTAGTGGATATTGCCGTAAAATCGGCCGATTCCATACTCGCAACCTGCACCGAACTTAGCTTGGCTACTTGAGTAGACGTCAATGCCGCTGCTTGATCGCTGGTCAATTTGGGTAATTGGTCAGTGGTAAGTGCCGCGATTTGGGCGGTGGTCAGGGCTGCTATCTGGTCTGTGGTCAGGTTGGCAATTTGAGTCGTTGACAGAGAGGCTATGACATTCGAGCTTAGACCTTTTACCGCGTCGCTGGACAATTTAACAAAATCGGCCGATTCGAGATTGGCGGCTTGCAAAGTGGTCAAGCTGGTCAACTGGCTTGAGCTGAAAGAAGCGGCCTGAGCGGTGGTCAAAGCCACGATTTGAGCGGTGGTTAACGACGCGACCTGAGTACTGGACAAGCCGGCGATTTGACCCGCGGTGCCGGTAGTCAATAATTGCAGTTGATCGGTCGTCAGATTGGAAACGATGGCAGTCGATAAGCCTTTGATGCCGGACGAAGAGAACGCCACGAAATTAGCGGAATCCGTGGTTTCGCTAATTAAAGTATCGAATTGGCTGGTACTGAGGGCGGCAACTTGAGCGGACGTCAGAGAACCTTCCTGGTTGGAAGACAGGGCGTCCAATTGGGTGGAGGTCAATGCCGCAATCTGCGCCGCGGATAGTCCTGCCAATAAGCCGGTACTGCCACTGGACATGCTGGCGATTTGCGCGGTCGTTAAATTGGATATGGTGTCTGTAGACAGGCCTTTAATGCCGGCTGGAGATAGTTTGGCAAAATCAGCGGACTCCATTGACGCAAATTGCGCTGAAGATAACTTTGAGACTTGGAGAGATGTTAGCGATGCGGCTTGGTCTGTAGTCAACGCTGCTATCTGGCCATTGGTTCCGGTGGTCAAAACGGCGATTTGCGATGTGGTCAATGCCGCAACTTGCCCATCGGTGCCTGTTGTCAGGCTGGCGATTTGCGTGGTGGTCAAGTTGGCGACGATGGCTGTCGATAGCCCTCTGATGCCGGACGATGTTACGGCCGCGAAATCGACTGCTTCCATCGCGCCGAATTGGGTGGTACTCAATATGCCGACCTGAGTGGAAGTCAGCGATGCGGCTTGGGCCGTGGTCAATGCCGTGATTTGCCCCCCGGTTAGGGCTTGAATTTGGGCTGTGGTTAGGGCGGCGATTTGGCCGGTGGCACCGGTGGTTAAGGCTTGAATCTGGTTAGTGGTTAGTACCGCAATGGCATCGGTGGTTATGCCCTTTAGGCTGGCGGCCTTGATTTTTGCTAAGTCCGCGGGCTCGATGCTGGTTATCTGGGTCGAGCTGAATGCCGCTACCTCGGCGGAGGTCAATGAGGTAGCTTGGTCGGTGGTTAAGGCGGCAATTTGGCCGTTAGTGCCAGTGGTCAACGCGGCGATTTGAGCAGTGGTAAGTCCGGCGACGGATGCATTGGATAATTCGGCAAAATCCGTGGTTTCGATGGCCTGAATCTGACCAGTGGTGAGTTTTGCGACCTGAGTGGCTGTTAGTGCCGCCGCTTGGCTAGTGGTTAGAGCGATGATTTGGCTGTTGGTCAGCGATGTCAGTACGGCGGTGGAAATGCCGGCTATTGCGGTGGGGGTCAATGCCGCAAAATCCGCAGCCTCCATATCGCTAATTTGCTCGGCGCTGAGTTTACCGACTTGGGCTGCGGTCAAGGAGGCCGCTTGGGCGGTGGTCAGCGCTTTAATATGTCCGTTGGCGCCGGTGGTTAATGCGGCAATTGCCGCTGTAGTCAATTTGGCTAATGCGCCCGTCGCGCCGGTTGTCAATGCGGCAAAGTCGGTGGTTTCCATATTGGCGACTTGCGTAGAGCTCAATATCGACGCTTGGGTACTGGTTAGCGATCCCACTTGGTTGGCGGCAAGGGCGACGATTTGGTCGCTGGTCAGCGCCGCGATTTGATTTGTTGTCAAAGCCGCCATTTGACCGGCGGTGCCTGTAGTAAGTTTTAGAAGGAGCGAAGTGGCCGCCGTCGTTAACGAGTTTAGGGCCGCAGTTGTCATGCCTTTAATGGCAGCGCTGGAAATCGCTACGAAGTCGGCGGACTCCATTGCGGCAAACTGGCTGGAACTCAATGCGGTGACTTGGCTTGATGTGAGTGCCGCGGCTTGCGTCGGCGACAGCGCAACCACTTGCCCGTCCGTGGCTGTGGTCAATGCGGAAATCGCGGCAGCGCTCAGGCCTTTGATTGAATCGGTGTCCAGCGCGGCAAACGCACTGGTGGACAGCGTGGCGATCTGGCTGGAACTCAGTGCGCCGGCCTGCAGCGAGGTCAGTGCGGCAGCTTGCCCGGAAGTCAGCGCGTCGATTTGGGTGGCTTTAAGTGCCGCAATCTGAATGGTCGTTAAGCTTGCTATTTGTCCCGCGCTACCGGTTGTCAGTACGCCTATTTGCGCGTCGCTTAATGCGCCGATGGCGGTTGCTGAGAGCTGCTTGATGGCGGTGGTTGTGATATTTGCCAAGGCGGCGGTTTGTATCTGTAACGCTTGCGCGGAGCTTAATCTGCCGACTTGGGCGGCGGTCAGGCCGTCGGATTGGCTGGAAGTCAGATTTTGAATTTGGGTGGTGCTGATCGACGAAATGGTCGACGTACCTAATTGGCTGATGGCGGCATCGGTCAATGCCCCGAAATCGGCATCGTCCAGAGCGGCTACTTGCGCGCCACTAAGATATTTTGCTTGGTTAGACGTTAATGAAGCTACTTGGCTAAAAGTCAGCGCTTTGACTTCGGCGGTAGTCAAGGCCGCGATTTGCCCCGCGCTACCGGCGCTCAAGCCGGCAACCTGTCCGTTGGTGCCTGTAGTCAGTAACTGGATTTGGGTACTCGTTAGGCTGCTTACAATGCTGGTGGTTAAGCCTGAAATGCCGGCGGACGAGATCGCGCCGAAATCGGCGGCTTCCATTGCATTAACTTGTGCAAGGGAGAGCTTGCTTACCTGAGATGCCGATAATTTGTTTACCGCCTCTGTCGTAAAAGAGGGCATCTGATCGGTAGTGAACGCGGCAATTTGGGCTGCACTCAGAGATGGAATTTGGGATGTGGATAATGCGGCGATTTGCCCCGTGGCTCCGGTGGTTAACGCGGCGATTTCGGTAGTCGTCAGGGCCGCAATTTGGGCTGGCGTCAATGAGGTGATGTCTGTATCTGTAGTGATAGCCATAATTGCGGTCCTTTAATAATTGTCTGATTCGGTGGGCGTAGTCGTTACTTCAATATGCATGGCGGTAGCCCCGGCATTTTTAGTATTTTCGGTAACAGACGTAAAAACTTTAATGGTTTTATTTGCGAGCATTTATAACAGTATCCGTGGCGATGCAGAAACCTGTCTCTATGATGTTGTTCACAGTTTGACTAAATCGCCCTAAGTATAGACACAAAATAAAATTGCATAGCCGTAGCTACTTAACGGAGTTTCTCGATTAACTTGGCGCTAAACGGGCGAGTGTGTAAAAATCGATCCATTTTTCGGGAACTTTGGAATACAACGAAGGACATGACATCCCCCCAATCAGATCTCGTAGAAGCGCTTAGGCTTTGCAAGGGCGCCTTCATCTCTGCCGCCGGTTTCAGTCTGGTTATCAATCTGTTACAGCTAGTGCCCACTGTCTATATGTTGCAGCTTTACGATCGGGTGGTGCCGACCGGTAACCTGACAACCTTAACTTTATTGACACTCATTTTGATGGTGTTGTTTGTCACCATGGGCATACTGGAATGGGTGCGTTCGCAAATTTTGGTTAGAGTCAGTACCCGGCTTGAGGTGTTATTAAGTGAAAGACTGTTAAAAGTGGCTTACAAAATGGCTTTGTATTCCAGTGGGCAACGGGCCAGTATGCAGCCGCTTGATGATTTAACCGCTTTGCGGCAATTCATGACCGGCAACGGTTTGTTTGCTTTTTTCGATGCGCCTTGGTTGCCGATCTATCTAGCTGTGATGTTCATGTTCCACAGTTGGTACGGCTGGGCTGGGGTCGCCACGGCAGTCTTGTTGGTCATTGTTGCCGTTGCCCAGGAAAAAGCCACCAGCCGGATGTTGAGCGAAGCCAACGTAACCGCCATGACCGCACGCAATCTGGTCAGTAAAAATCTCAGAAATGCCGAAGTGCTGGATGCAATGGGAATGTTGCCCAATATCCAGAGCCGCTGGCTGAACAGTGTGCACAAAGTTTTGAGATTGCAGGCAACTGCCAGCTCCCGGGCAGGCCTGATCAATGCGGTGTCCAAGCTGATTCGATTGTCTTCGCAATCGTTGATTTTGGCTTTGGGCGCCTACCTGGTGATCAAAAATGAAATCACTTCCGGATTGATGATAGCCGGCTCGATTTTATTGGGGCGGGCTTTGGCGCCTATCGATATCGTCATCGGCTCGTGGAAGGGTTTTATCAACGCTCGTGGACAATTTCAACGGCTGAACGAGCTACTGTTGCAAATGCCGGCGGATTCAAAAAAAATGACGCTGCCCGACCCGATCGGCGCATTTCAGTTGGATGTGGCGCAAGTGACGCCGCCCGGATCGAAGACCCCAATTATCAGAGGTATCACCATGTCGATTGCCAAGGGCGATGTCCTCGGTGTGATCGGCCCCAGCGGGGCAGGCAAATCGACATTCGCCAGAGCTTTGTTGGGAATTTGGCCAACGTCCAGTGGCACGATTCGACTGGATGGCGCCGAAATTTTTAATTGGAATCGTGACGAATTAGGGCCGCATATCGGCTATTTGCCGCAAGATATCGAGCTGTTCGAAGGCACGATCAGCCAGAATATAGCCAGATTCGGGCAGGTAAACCCGGAAAAAGTGGTTGCCGCGGCAAAAATGGCCGATGTGCACGAACTGATTTTGCGTTTGCCGGATGGTTACAATACTGCGATCGGGGCGAACGGCGGTAATTTGTCCGGCGGTCAGCGTCAACGAATCGGTCTGGCGCGAGCGCTTTACGGCGATCCTGTGGTGGTGGTGCTTGACGAACCCAATTCCAATCTGGATGAACAAGGTGAAATCGCCTTGGGTAGAACCATTCAGCGACTCAAACTAAATAAAGTGACGGTAGTCGTGATTACGCATCGGAATAACGTTTTAAACAATGTCGATAAATTGCTATTGCTCAGCGATGGACAATTGTCTGTGTACGGTCCCAAAGATCAGGTGGTTGCGCATTTGCAGAAAGTCGCGCAACAAGCCGCGCAGCAACATAAAGCCGAACAGCCTCTTGCTTAGCCAAACCAGCCCGGTCCTAAAATGAATCAACTAAGCGAATTCGAAGCCGTTGCCCTCGTGACTGACGACAGGCCGATCCGTCACATCGGGAACATGGTCATCATAGCCACGATTGGTATTTTTGGGGTATGGAGTTACTTCGCGCCTTTGGACAGCTCGGCGTTAGCTCCGGGTTTCGTCGCGGTAAAATCGCACCGAAAAACCGTGCAGCACTTGGATGGCGGCATAGTGCGCGAATTGTTGGTCAAGGACGGCTCGGTTGTAAACGAGGGTGACGTCATGATCCGCCTTGACGACACGGCCATTAAGGCCGAGCAGGATATTCTGCGTAGTCAGCAAATTACCCTGTCGGCGCAAGTCGCGAGGTTAACCGCGGAAAGGGATCGTAAAGAACGGATCGAGTTTCCGGAGAGTTTAGAAGACGACAGCGACCCGCGCACGGTGGAAGCCAAATTGGCCGAGACTCGGATTTTTCAGGCAAGAAAACTTTCGCACGAGGGTGAAGTCTCGATGCTCAAACAACGCAGCAGCCAGTTAAGCACCCGAGTCGGCGGCTTACAAGGCCAACGTGCGGCCAAGCAAGCTTTGAGCGAATCTTATAAGGACGAACTTAAAGATTTACGCGAATTGCTGGCGGAAGGTTTTACCGGGAAGCAGCGCGTGCGCGATATCGATCGCAATTTAACCTTGGCGACGGGGGAAATGGCTGCGCTAACCGCCGAAATTGCAAGCGATCAAATACAAATTGCCGAAGCGCAATTACAAATTCTGCAGTCGGAAAAACAGTTTCAGGAAGGTATCGCCGGCAAGCTGGGCGAGTCGCAAGCCCAGTTTTACGACGTGAGCCAACGCTTAATCGCCGCGCGGGAAAAAATGGCCCGAACCGAGATTCGCGCGCCGTCCGGCGGCCGCGTTTTGGGCTTGACTGTTCACAACCCCGGTACGGTGATCAGCCCCGGACGGCCGATTCTGGATGTAGTGCCGCAAAAGGAAGAATTGGTTGTCACTGCTCAGGTGTCGACTATGGATATCGACCGCGTCCATGAAGGCTTGAAAGCCGAGGTCAGATTCAGTGCCTTTAAACAGGCTTTGGCGCCGAAAGTGGAAGGCAAAGTCGCGGTTTTGTCCGCTGACCGGCTCAGCGACGAACGCACCGGCATGTCGTATTACCAAGCGCAAATCGAACTGACGCCGGAAAGTTATCAGAAACTGGGTGAGATTGAATTACTCCCCGGCATGCCGGCCGAGGTGCTAATCAATACCGGCGAAAGAACCGTATTGGAATATTTACTACAACCTATTACTAACGCCGTATCGCGTGCATTCATTGAAGACTGATGAACTTGGCGAATAGATTGGCGGTTTCGCTTATGCTGCTGGTGTCTTTAAATCTGGCTTGCGCGGAAGATCTGCTGACGGTCTACCAACAAGCCGTGAACGGCGACCCCAGGTTAAAAGCGGCCAGCTTAAAAGTGGATATAGTGACCGCGCAAAAAGAACAATCGTTCGGCGAGTTTTTGCCGCAAGTCAGCGCTACCGGCAACTGGTCGCATAACGATCAGACTGTCGGCAATTCGACCCGTAGCGTCAATACCACGTATCCAGGCAAGCGCTATTACATCTCGGTCAATCAGTCTTTAATTGACTTTACCAAATTCTGGAATTGGCGGCGGGCTCGCGAGACGGAGAATGCGTATCTCGAAGAACAGGTCGAAGCCGAAAACGCATTGATCGACGATGTTGTGGAACGGTATTTCGATGTGTTGCAAGCCGAAGATCAAATGAATTTACTGCGCGGTGAAGCGGAGGCCCTGGAAAAGCAACTTGAACAAATCAAGCGCCAGTTTGAGAAACAGTTGGTAAAGATCACCGATCTTTATGAAGTGGAGGCCAGGGTCGATCAAGTGAAAGCCAGTGAAATCGAAGCGGAAACGGCTTTGGTCAAGGCTAAGGAAAATTTGAAGGAACTGACCAACGCGACGCCGGAAAGTCTCTATCGACTCCGCGAAGATATTGACTATCAGCCTTTGGAAGGTAATTTGGAAGACTGGATCGGGATGGCTAGAAGCGAAAATCCCTTGCTCCGGGCGCAAGTCAACACAATCGAGGCGGCGAGCGACGATGTGGCGATGCAAAGGTCGCGGCATTTGCCGGTGGTCGATTTGCAGTTTAATTACTACAACACCGATACCGGATACCAAAGCTCGCGGACCCCGCAAACCGAGGTCCAAGTGGCGGCTATCAACGTTACCGTGCCGATCTTTAGCGGCGGCGTGATCTCGGAAAAGGCCAATGAAGCGCAACATCGGCTGGAACTGGCTAAGAATGAAAATGACAGCAAAACGCGCGCATTGATCAAGGAAATCAGTGACGCTTTTTTAAGTTCCAACTCCAGTGTGCGGCGAATTGCGGCATCGGCTAAAGCTTTGGCCTCGGCGAAAAAATCGCGCGAAGCCAAAGAAAAAGGCTTTAAATTTGGTTTGGAGACCGTGAACGACGTTTTGGATGCGCAGCAGGCCGAATTCCGGGCAAAGCGGGACCTGTCGCAAGGCCGGTACAGCTATGTGAAAAATCGGATGCGCTTTCTGCACGCGGTAGGCGTGATCTCCACACAGAACCTGCAAGAAATTAACGATTGGCTGCAAAAGCCGGCACAAACCAGTACGAATTAATATTTTGAATACGATTCCCCGCCAATTTTTAGTCGGTATCGATTTAGGCACCACCCATACCGTGGTGGCCTATGCCGACGGCAACGATCCGGAAAAGCAAATCCGCTTGTTCCTTATTCCCCAATTGATTGCGCCCGGCGAAGTGGCTGAGCGCCCGTTGCTGCCCTCGGTACGGTATCATCTGGCGCCTGGCGAATTAAGCGCCGATGCGGGATTTTTGACGCCGGAGGACGGCGCGGTGCTCGGCGAGGGCGCGCGCGTTTTGGGGGCTAAGTCGCAGGGCCGCTTAGTGACCAGCGCTAAGAGCTGGTTATCGCATACTGCGGTCGATCATGCTGCGGCAATTTTACCTTGGGGTAGTGACGAGTCGGTATTAAAGGTGTCGCCACTGGCGGCCAGTGCCAGTTACTTGGCGCATGTGCGTACGGTGTGGGAACAACGGTTTCCGGATGCGCCGATGGCGAAGCAGAACGTGGTGATTACCGTGCCGGCGTCTTTCGACGAATCGGCGCGTTCCTTGACCTTGGAAGCCGCGAAAATGGCGGGTTTCAACGATGTCCGATTGCTGGAAGAGCCGCAAGCGGTCTGTTACGACTGGCTGCGGCGGCATGCCGGTAGCATTAAACCCAGCCTGGCCGGAAGCAGATTGCTGCTGGTCTGCGATGTGGGCGGCGGCACTACCGATTTGACCCTGATCAAGATCGATTACGGCAATGGCGAACCGCAACTGACCCGTATCGGTGTCGGCGACCATCTGATGCTGGGCGGCGACAATATCGACCTGGCGCTGGCGCATCTTGTGGAAAGCCGCTTACGTGTGGGCGATAAGAAATTTTCCACCGCCGATCTCTCGCAATTACTTGAGCAATGCCGGGTCGCAAAAGAGCGTTTGTTGGCGGACGATGCGCCGGAGCAAATAGCCGTGACTTTATTGGGCGGCGGCTCCAAGCTGATCGGGGGGAGTAAAAGCACGACGCTGAGTAGGGAAGAGGTTAAACAGATTGCGTTAGACGGTTTCTTGCCTTTGTCCGGCCTGCGGGAGTTGCCGGAAAAGAAGCGTAGCGGCGTGGTTGAGTTCGGGCTGCCGTATGCGGCGGAGCCTGCTATCAGCAAGCATATCGCCGCTTTTCTGCAATTGCATGCCCAGGCCGCGCAGGCTGCGCTGGGTGGGGAAAGTATCGTTCCGGATGCGTTATTGCTGAACGGCGGGGTGTTTCGCAGTCCGGCCATGGTTGCACGGGTGACCGACTTGCTTGCCAGTTGGCGAGCAGGGCAAGCTCCCTTAGTTCTCGACAATCGCAATCCTGAGCTGGCGGTTGCTTATGGTGCGGTGAGCTACGGCATCGCTCGCCGAGAGAAGAAAGTCAGTATAGGCGGCGGCGTAGCCCGCAGTTATTTTTTGCTGGTTGATAGCGGTCTCGACCAAGTCCGGCGAGGCGTTTGTATCTTGCCGAAAGGTAGCGAGGAAGGGCATGAAGTTCTGTTGACGGACCGGCAATTCGGTTTACGCGTCGGTCAACCGGTGCGCTTTCATTTATTGTCCGGTAGCGGCGACGGCAATTTTCGGCCTGGCGAGGTCGTTGCTTTAAATGACGAACGTTTCCATAGCTTGCCGCCGTTGGCGGTGGTTTTTGAAGGCCAGCAAAAAGCGGAAATTATCGTGCAATTATTGGCTACCTATACCGAGGTTGGCACGCTACGTTTGCAGTGCGTGTCGGTCGAGGATAATAGCCAGCGCTGGGATGTGGAATTTCAGATCCGTAAAAAAGCGCAAGCCGCCGTCAATGCCGAATTACCGGGCCAATTGCCGCAAGCGCTGGAGAAAATCCAGGCGGTATTCGGCGCCAAATCCAAGCATGTCGATCCACAGGCAGTAAAAACTTTACGCGCCGATCTCGAAAAAGTGTTGGCCGCCCCGCGCGGCGACTGGCAAACACCGCTGCTCCGCGAATTGTTCGGGGTTTTATTGGAAGGCGGCAAATATCGGCGGCGTAGCGAGCAACACGAACGATTGTGGTTGAGCTTGGCGGGCTATTGCCTGCGGCCGGGTTTTGGTTATCCGCTGGACGACTGGCGCGTGGAACAGCTTTGGAAGATTTATCCGGAAAGCCTGCAATTTGTGAACGAAAAGCAGAACTGGG
Source organism: uncultured Methylomonas sp. (assembly GCA_964529085.1). Taxonomy (GTDB): domain Bacteria; phylum Pseudomonadota; class Gammaproteobacteria; order Methylococcales; family Methylomonadaceae; genus Methylomonas. The sequence continues at coordinate 29,144 of CAZGUM010000006.1, forward strand.
CGGAGTGGTGGACCTTATGGCGGCGGGTAGCAGGCGGTTTATCCGCCGAGGCCCAACAACGTGTATTTCACGATATCGCCAAATTTCTCAATCCGGCGGCGGCTCGTCAAGCCGGGGTTACCAAGCAATTGGTCACGCGCGGATACGAAGATATGGTGCGGCTGGCCGCGGCGTTGGAGCGTTTGCCGGTGGCTGACAAAGTTCAGCTTGGCGAATGGTTGTTGAAGCGTTTGGAAAAATCCGGCGAGCCGGAACAGAGCTGGTGGGCGCTTGGACGGATTGGCGCGCGGATTTTGTTTCATGGCAACAACCATGAGGTGATTCCGCCGGCCATAACGAGCATCTGGCTGCAGCAATTGCTGAAAACAGACTGGAAAAAGCAGCCTCAAGCCGGTTTTGCGGCTACCTTGCTGGCCCGGCGTTGCGACGACCGCGTCCGCGATATAGACGAAGATTTGCGGTTGCAGGTGCTGGAAAAACTCAAACAAGCCAAAGCCGCCGCTTCTTGGCGGGAGATGGTCGCTGAATACAAGCAGCTTGACGAGCAGCAGGAAAAGCAAGTCTTCGGTGAAGCTTTGCCGCCCGGATTGAAGCTAATTTAGCGGTAAGTACGGGTAAATATGGAAAACCGTATCGATCTTTTGCTGGTGGTACCTGCTCGTAGCGGCTCAAAAGGTATGTTCGACAAAAATAGCCGGGTATTAGCGCGTAAACCGCTATTGGGCTGGATTGCCGACGCAATTTCAGCGGCGGGCTTGGCAAATTCCCTCGCCTTATTTTCGACCGATTTCGCACGCCGGCTATAATTCGGCAGGCGGTCGATATGATGCAGCCAGGCAAAGCCGACGCGGTTATCGGGTGTAAGGAAATCTTTCGAGATTTGACTACGCTTTTTCGTTGCGATGACGGTTTTTTACGGGCTCTGGATTCCGCCGCGCCGCGCCAAAGCAGCCGGCAGCAAACGCAAGCCTTGCTGACGCCGAACGGGGCATGCATTTAACTAACGCCGAGTATTTGTTAACGCATCGGTCGTTTTATTCGCCAAGAACCGCACCGTTGTTGATGAACACGGCGCAGAGCCGGGATATCGATTTGGAAGAAGATTGGTCAATCGCCGAGTCTTTTAATAAACAAGGGTTGGTATGAATACTGTTTTAGTGACTGGCGCAGACGGCTTTATCGGATCGCATTTGACCGAAATGCTGGTGGCGCGCGGGTTAAAAGTCAGAGCTTTGGCGCAATACAATTCCTTTAACGACTGGGGATGGCTGGACAGCGTTTCCTGTAAAAACGACATCGAAGTGGTATGTGGCGATGTGCGCGATCCGCAACTTTGCCGAACGATATGCAAGGGAGTCGATACCGTGTTTCATCTGGCGGCCTTGATCGCGATTCCCTATTCCTATCTGGCGCCCGACAGTTATGTTGATACCAATATACGCGGCACGCTGAACATGTGTCAGGCTGCTCGCGACGCCGGAGTCGCGCGCGTGATCCATACCTCGACCAGCGAAGTTTACGGTACAGCCCAGTACGTGCCGATTGATGAGAAGCATCCGTTGCAGCCGCAGTCGCCTTACAGCGCCTCAAAAATCGCCGCCGACGCGATGGCGATGAGTTTTTTCAACGCCTTCGACTTGCCGCTGACTGTCGCCCGGCCGTTTAACACCTATGGCCCCCGGCAATCGGCGCGCGCGGTGATCCCCACCATCATTACCCAAATCGCCGCCGGTAAAAAGCAAATCCAACTGGGCGACGTGTCGCCGACCCGCGATTTTAACTACGTTGAAGATACTTGCAGGGGCTTTATTGCCCTGGCCGAATCCGATCAAGCTATCGGTGAGACGGTGAACATCGGCTCCAATTTTGAAATCTCGGTCGGCGATACCTTGAATCTGATTAAGTCGATTATGCATAGCGATGTCGAATTTTTAGTGGACGAGCAGCGTTTACGCCCGGAAAAGTCAGAAGTGAACCGGTTGTGGTGCGATAACGCCAAAATTAAGGCCTTGACCGGTTTCGAACCGGCAGTCAGTCTGGAAGCCGGCTTGCGCCGCACCGTGGACTGGTTTTGCCAGCCTGAAAACCGGCGCAAATATAAAGCGGACATTTACAATGTTTGACTGTTTTGTATATTTGGTACGGGAAATTTATCAAACCGACGGATTTATTCCGCTACACGAACCGCGTTTTGTCGGCAACGAAAAACAATATTTGGTGGACGTGATCGACAGCACCTTCGTTTCCAGCGTCGGACCGTACGTTAATGAGTTTGAGAAAAAGATTGCCGAATACTGCGGTGTCAAGCATGCGGTAGCGACCGTCAACGGTACCGCGGCACTGCACATCGCTCTATTGTTGGCCGGGGTTAAGCCCGGCGAGGAAGTGATTACTCAGGCGGTGACCTTCGTTGCCACCTGCAACGCCATAAACTACTGCGGAGCCGCACCCGTGTTTGTCGATATCGATGCCGCTACGCTGGGTTTATCGTCGCGAGCTGTCGCCGAGTTTCTCGAACAATGCGCGGAACATCGAGACGATGGGGTTTACAACAAAGTTAGCGGCAATCGGATTGCCGCCTGTGTGCCGATGCACGTGTTCGGTCATCCGTGTGATATGCAGGGTCTGACGCGGGTTTGCGCCGATTATGGTATCCCTGTGGTGGAGGATGCCGCAGAGGCATTGGGTAGCTACGTCGAAGGCCGCCACTGCGGTGGTTTCGGCGTATTCGGTGTGCTCAGTTTCAATGGCAATAAAATCATCACCACCGGCGGGGGCGGCATGATCTTGACCGACGATGAAGAACTGGCGCAAAAGGCTAAACATCTGACGACCACCGCTAAATTACCGCATGCCTGGAAATTCGAGCATGACCAAGTCGGTTACAACTATCGGCTGCCCAATCTGAACGCCGCTTTAGGTTTGGCGCAACTGGAGCAATTGCCAAATTTCGTCGAACGCAAGCGCCAACTGGCGGGCCGCTATCTGGGCTGGGCCGAGCATAATGGTGCTGAAATGTTTAAGGAGCTGGCCGGTAGCCAAGCCAACTATTGGCTGAATGCGCTGCTGCTTAACGATCTGGAGCAACGCGATGCCTTTCTGGAATACAGTAACGCGCAGGGGGTGATGACCCGCCCGCTGTGGGCGTTGATGCCGGATTTGCCTATGTATAGGCATTGCCAAACCGACGGTTTGAGTCAATCGCGGCGGCTGGCCGATAGGCTGGTGAATATTCCCAGCAGCGTGGTATTCTGAGCCGAATTTGTTGCTGACACGGCCTGGGCGACGGGATGGATTACCGTCGGAAAGCCGAGTGGAATCGCTCTTATCAAAATCGGGATAATTTCGTGTTTTATCCGTATGAGAAGGTGATTCACTTTGTTTCTCGAGATATACGCAAGCAAACCGGATTGAATGCGTTTCGTGGCGTTGCAGCCGAGCTTGGAAAATTCAATATTCTGGATTTAGGCTGCTTATTGGCCGCGATGCGATTTATTGCCATGAAATAGGCTTGATGCCTATTCAAATTCGTTACCCGAGCGGCTTGTGGTGAACTTGCCCGCGTCATGACGGCGGATGGATTGTTTTACGGCGATCCGGTTTCTGGCTAGGATTCAAAACATGCCTGGGAATACTGCAGAGAGGAAGTCGTCGATACCCGACATGAGCAAGGCACGATACTGTCTTGCTTTGATCCCGCCAAAATTCAGCGGTTGTTCCATGGGCTGTTTGAGATCGTCGAATCGGTTCTGATTCGCCGCGAACAAGTCGTTGCAGGCGGCTATATTTCGCGTTACCACTTAATGCTTAGGAGAGCTTGATGCAACCTTTGATAGAAAAATATCCCGCGCCCATCAACTCGAAGCTGGATAATTTCGAAAAATATGTCAGACGCCAGGCAATTTCAAGATTTCTGGTCAGGTACGAGCTGTTTCAAATGCAGCTTGGTATCAAGGGCAGCATCATTGAATGCGGGGTTCATCATGGTGGTGGTTTGTTGGCGTGGGCCAAGCTTTCGGCCACGCTCGAGCCGTTTGCCTTGGACAGACGGATCTTCGGCTTCGATACTTTCGAGGGATTTCCGTCGGTAAACGACAAGGATATTGGTCAAGCGGCCAATGAACAAACCAAAGTCGGCGGGCTTGCCACTGGTTACGATGTCTATGCCGAATTGCAGGAGTTGATTGGAGAATACGATGAAAATCGGGTACTCAATCAATTCGAGAAAGTGTTCTTGGTTAAAGGAAACGCCATGCAAACCATTCCGGCGTTTATGGAGCAAAACCCCTACCTTCTGGTTAGTCTGCTGTTTCTAGATTTCGATCTATACGAGCCGACCAAGGTCGCTTTACAGCACTTTCTGCCGCGTATGCCAAAAGGTTCCGTACTGGCGTTCGACGAAATCAATAATCCTTGGTGGCCGGGTGAAACCATGGCAATGCTGGAATCGCTGGATATCAGGCAAAAAGAGATAAGGCGTTTCTCGTTCGACCCGAGTATTGCTTATATCGTCATGTAGGAAGGCAAATGCGCAGGAGAATTCTTACCGAGGCATCGGGTAGCCTGGTTAGCGGCTATCTGATCAATGCGATCAAGGATGCGGGTCATATCGCCGTTGCTTCCGATATCGAAGAACAGTGCGTCGGACGCTATTTGGCTGACGATTTTGTGCGGATGCCTTCAAAGCACGATACGGATTTGTGGCCGAAAGTCTCAACTATTCTTGCCGAACATCGAATCGATGTCGTCATTCCGTCGCTTGACGAAACGCTGCTGGGCTGGGCAAACAACAAGCATCGGTTTGCCGAGCGAGGTGTCGAAGTCATCGTCTCCGATCCGCCGGTTATCGAAACTTTTGTCGACAAGTGGTTGGCTTACCTATTTTTTGTCGATAACGGCATTCCCACGCCGGCGACCAGTCTGGGTCAGGATTATCCTTTGGTCAAACCCCGTCACGGTAGAGGCGGGCAGGGTGTCCGCGTGGTTCAGGAGCGGGTCGACATGACGGGTATGTTGTCTCAGGCGTTGCTGGAAGGCGAGGAATATACGGTCGATGTTTTGTGCGATAAAGCGTCGCGGCCTTTGTACATTGTGCCTCGCCGCCGCATCGGCGTGAAGGACGGCAAATCGACGCAGGGCGTCGTCGTCCGTCACGAAAAAATCATTGAGGTCGTCGGCGCATTGTGCGAGGCGGCCCAGTTTATCGGCCCAATTAATGTCCAGTGTTTTTACTGTCTCGACGGTACGGTGAAAGTTATTGAAGTCAATCCGCGCATCGCGGGTGGTATGGCCTTAGGGTTTGCAGCCACGGAAAATTGGATCTCGGTTTTATGCGATGCGTTGACGGACGATTGGGTTTTCCAACCCAAGCCGATCAAATATGGGCTTAGGATGATGCGTTATTATGCTGAAGTCTTTGTATCCGACCATTGATTGGCCGAATGTGAAGGCGGTCGGCTTTGATCTCGACGGCACCCTTTACGACGAATTCGATTTTATTTCCCAGGTGTACAGGCCGATCGCGGAAAAAATTGCAGCCGCCACCGGCTCGGATCAGTCGAATATCTATAGCTTGTTGCTCAGATGTTGGCTTGAGAAAGGCAGTTCTTACAACCGGATTTTTTCGGACGTGTTATCGGTTGCGAAGGTAGAGCAGGAAATAGCGGATCGCGTTGTCGGCGAATGCCTTAAGGTGTTCAGGACTTTTCGGCCGGCTTTGCAGTTGAGCGCCCGCGTCTTGGCATTGCTGGAGTTTATGGCGGAGCACTATCCGTTGTTTTTGGTGAGCGATGGTTCTTGCTCGCTCCAGCGCGCTAAATTCGAAGCGCTTGGTTTGGGCTTTTGGTTTAGGCCGGAAAACATTGTGATTTCGGGTTGTTTGGACTGCCGAACCGAAAAGCCGGCTGCCGTTGCCTTGGATCATATCGCGATTTTCAACGACGGCTTTGATCCCGCGGAGGCCGTTTTTTTCGGTGATCGGATCGTCGACCGCTTGTTTGCCGAGACGGCGGGGTTCGGATTTGTCGGTGTTAAATGTATGTGGGCTGTTTGAGGTTGGATGGGCATGGATAAGAGGATAGTGCTTGGCGTCACTGGCATTCGTTCCGAATACGATATTATGTCTTCGGTTTATAGCGCTATTGATCGGCATCCCCTGCTGGAACTGGAAGTTGCGGTGACCGGCGCGCATCTAGCCGATGCCTACGGTTATACGGTGGGCGAAATTCGTAAGGACGGATTTAAGGTTGCCGACGAAATCGAGAGTTTGGTGAATGGCGACCGGGCCTCATCGCGAGTCAAGGGGCTGGCATTTCAGTTGCAGGGCTTGGTGCAAACGGTATGTAGAGTCAAACCGGATTTCTTGTTGGTTTTAGGTGACCGCGAAGAGGCCATGTCGACCGCCTTGGTTGGTGCCTATATGAATGTGCCGGTTGCGCATATTGCCGGTGGCGATCGAGTCATAGGCAACGTCGACGATCAAGTGCGACACGCCGTTACCAAGCTGGCGCATCTTCACTTTGTAACGAATCAGGAAAGTTACCAGCGGATTATTCGCCTCGGCGAACAGCCGTTCAGAGTCTATGACACCGGCAATCCCGGCCTTGATCGATTGTTGCAGGTGCCGGTTCTTTCTGCGGAACAACTCTCTTCTAGGTTAGGATTTGTCTTCGAGGAAGGTGAGCCGTTGATTTTGTTGATTCAGCACGTGATTTCAACGGAAATTGAACAAGCCTATTGGCAAATGCGGCAAACAATGGAGGCCGTTAAGGCCTTGGGTATTAAAACGGTTTTGAGCTATCCCAACTCCGACGCCGGTGGTCAGCAGATTATCAAGGCGATCAGAGAGTACGAGGACTTACCGTTTATACATGCGGTGAAAAATATGCCGCGGCTGGAGTTTGTTAATGTCATGCGCCGTGCCAGTTGCATGCTCGGCAACTCCAGCGCCGGTATTTTGGAATCCCCTTTATTGAAGTTGCCGGTGATTAATGTTGGCAACCGGCAAAAAGGTCGATTGTGCGCGGAAAATGTCGAGTTCGTGCCTCACAATGTTGACCAGATCATCGCTGCCGTGAAGCGGGCCGCGTTTGACGCGGATTATCGAAAACTGGTTAGCCAATGTAGCAACCCTTACGGCGACGGCCAATCCTCACAGCGTATCGCTGAAATTCTGGCGAGCATAGCAATCGACGAAAGCTTGTTGATCAAGGACATAACTTACTAATGGCTAACATAATAGTAGTAGCTCCGCACCCGGATGATGAAACACTTGGTTGCGGTGGAACTTTGCTCAGGCATGCTCGGGCAGGTGATAAAATCCATTGGTTGTTGTTAACCAAAATGACAGAGGCGCAAGGTTTTAGCGAAGCAAGAATTTTGGCCAGAGATCAGGAAATTACTGAAGTATCGCGCCGTTACGGGTTTGTTTCAGTCAATGTACTTGATTTTCCTTGCACCCGTTTGGACTCAATTGCCAAGGGTGACTTGATAGCGAAGATCTCGGGCATCTTCCTAACCCTGCAGCCGGAAGTCGTTTATTTGCCGTTCTGCGGTGACGTGCATTCCGATCATGCGGTTGCCGCCGACGCGGTGATGTCTTGTTGCAAGTGGTTTCGAAACTCCTCGATCAAGCGTATTTTGGCTTACGAAACTTTATCGGAAACCGAATTCGGTATCAGACCTGACACACTGGGTTTTCGACCGAATGTATTTGTTGATATCGGGGATTATTTAGAGCGGAAACTCGAGATTATGCAGATTTTTGCCGGCGAGCTCGGCGAGTTTCCGTTTCCGAGGAGTATCGAAGCCTTGCGCGCGCTGGCAATGCTGCGTGGTACGACAGCCGGTTGTCAGGCTGCGGAAGCATTTGTTCTGCTAAAGGAAATAATCTAACGCGGAATGAACGTAAAAACAGAAGCAGTAACCAACATCTTGAAAGTTATTGGCGTGGAAGGCAGATAAGACAGCATGAAAATTATAGCGTTCATACCTGCGCGCAAAGGCAGCAAGCGTGTGGCGGATAAAAATATCAGGTTGCTGGGTGGTAAGCCGTTGATCGCCTGGACGATAGAAGCGGCCTTGGCGACCGGCTTGGATATGGATGTCGTGGTATCTACCGATTCTCCGGAGATTGCCGCTGTCGCCAAACACTACGGTGCCCAAGTACCGTTTCTAAGACCCGAACAACTCGCCGGCGATACTACGCCGACCTTCGATGTGCTCGAATATACTTTGGATGCCTTGAAAACGGCCGGCAAAGATTACGATGCGGTCGTGCTTTTGCAACCGACTTCACCGCTACGCAAGTCAATTCATATCACCGAAGCGATGAAGCTGTTGGAACAACCTGATGTACTATCGGTGGTGTCGGTATCGGAGTTGGATTACCCGGTGGAATGGAGCATGATGTTACCGGAAGATCGGCGGATGGATGGTTATGTTATTCAAAACGAGCAAGCGTTAAGAACGCGTAGTCAGGATTTTCCCAAGCGTTATCGGCTGAACGGTGCGGTTTATTGCGCCAAAACCGCCGATATTTTGCAACATAAAAGCTTTTATATGCGGCAAGGAACCAGTGCTTACATCATGGATAAAATGTTTGCGGTTGATATAGACGATTCGTTTGACTTTGAATATGCGGAATTTTTAATCAATCGGTAAATGAAGATGCTCGTCATCCGAGGGCGTTAATTTTAACGGATGTCCGCACGCCAAACCGCGGTTAGCGGCACTCGCTAAACAAGGCCTGAAAAATATCTGGCTTTACTCATTAAAAAACCGGGGAGCAGCGCAAGCCGATTGCTATTTTGATGAATTAAATGCCGCATTTGCTTTAATCGCTGACTGTTATTTGATGGTCCGAACCCGCCCGCCCAAATCCACTTACTTCTATTTCGACATAAACGATTGGCCGCTAAAATTCACTGGTTTGATTTTTCCAACCCTGCCGCGCCGTCAGGTCTGGCGTCGGGTTGTGTGAGCCTGGGAACAATGCGCTAAGCTTAAGCACTACTGGTCGCGTATTGTTAGCGTAGTCATTTTAGGAGTATTAGGGTATGACCCGTATTTTCATTATCGCCGAAGCCGGCGTCAATCATAACGGCAGTCTGGATACGGCGTTGCAGTTGGTGGATGTGGCTGTGGCGGCAGGCGCCGATGCGGTGAAATTTCAGACCTTCAAAGCTGAAAAACTGGTTACCGGCATAGCAGCAAAAGCCGAGTATCAAAAGCAGGCTACCGGTGCTGACGAAACCCAGTTACAGATGTTGAAAAAACTGGAATTGAAGTATGAGTTTCACTTTCACTTACGGGACTATTGTCGGCAGCGGGGTATTGAATTTTTATCGACAGCCTTCGATTTCGACAGTTTGCTATTTTTGGTGGACGAGGTGGGTATCGACAAACTGAAAATCCCATCGGGAGAAATAACTAACGGTCCATTTCTGCTGGCCCATGCGCAGACTGGCAAGAATATTATTCTCTCAACCGGTATGGCTACTTTGGGAGAAGTGGAAACAGCTCTCGGCGTGTTGGCCTTCGGCTACTTGGGTTGGGAGCAACCTTCCCTCGCGGCGTTTCAACAGGCTTATAGTTCGACCGATGGCCGGAACATGCTTAAAAACAAAGTTACCTTGCTGCATTGCACCAGCGAATATCCCACGCCGGCTCATCACGTCAATTTAAGGGCAATGGATACTCTGGCCCAGGCCTTCGGCTTGGCGGTAGGCTATTCCGATCACACCGAAGGTCTGGCCGTACCGATAGCGGCTGCGGCGCGCGGCGCTGTTCTGATAGAAAAACACTTTACCTTGGATCGTAGTTTGAAAGGTCCGGATCATCAGGTCTCAATGGAGCCAGGTGAGCTAAAACAACTGGTCGATTCGATTCGAGTAATCGAAAAGGCGATGGGCACTTGCGCAAAAGCCCCGCAGCCGGTCGAGTTGAATGCCCGCGATGTGGCTCGCAAAAGTTTGGTCGCTGCGTTGCCGATAGCCGTCGGCGACAGATTTAGTGACGAAAATTTGGCGTGTAAACGGCCGGGTATCGGTATTTCGCCGATGGAATATTGGCGCTTATTGGGGCAAGGTAGTCTGCGGGACTATCAAACGGACGATTTAATCGAATGAACAAGCCCGTCATATTGTTGGGCAGCGGGGGGCATGCGAAAGTATTGCTGAGTATCTTGCGACGTTGCAATTTTGAGATTGTCGGCGTTACCGATCCCTCGCGTACTGTCGGCGAAAATTGGTTAGGTTGTAAGGTTTTGGGTGAGGATCAAGCCGTGCGAACCTTTTCGCCCCGGGACGTGGCCTTGGTAAATGGGATTGGCTCTCTACCTCGAGACGGCGGTCTGCGCCGTAGACTTTTCGATAAATTTGTAGAAGAGGGTTATGGTTTCCAAGCGGTGCGGGATCCTGCCGCATTCGTTGTTGACCCGTTGAGTTTAGCGGCTGGCGTGCAGGTTATGGCCGGCGCTGTGATTCAAGTTGGCGCGTTAATTGCTGAGAACTGCATAATTAATAGTGGGGCGATTATAGAACACGACTGCCGGATAGGCCGGCACGTGCATATTGCTCCCGGTGCGATTATGAGCGGCGGCGTTGAGGTGGGTGACGATGTACATATCGGTACGGGAGCAGTGTTGATTCAAGGGGTGCGGATCGGTAACGGCAGCATTGTCGGTGCCGGTAGCGTGATTACCAGGGATGTAGGTGAACGGCAAATTGTGTATCCGCCCCGTCCTCAAACTCAGGATTTGTGACATGAAACAGCATTGGCAACAAGTGGTAATTCGGCCGGAAGCAAGTCTGCGTACGACGATCGAAGTGATCGATCACGGCGCCTTGCAAATAGCGTTAGTGGTCGATGATAGCGATAAGCTGGTCGGAGTGGTCACCGATGGCGACATACGTCGGGCGCTGATCAGAGGCTTGCAGCTAGAGTATCCGGTTGCGGAGGTTATGAATAAGCGGCCCAAGGTCGCGACGTTGCAGGATAGTAAGGCCCAGTTGATTGCGATGATGGAAGGCCATCATCTCTATCAATTACCGGTCGTCGACGATCAGGGGCGAGTGGTGCGATTGGAGTCGCTCCAAGCCTTATATAAACAGCCGGCGTTTCCCAATCCGGTATTTTTGATGGCGGGCGGTTTTGGCAAGCGTCTGCGACCCTATACCGACGATTGTCCGAAACCGCTGTTAGAAATTGGCGGCAAGCCGATTTTGCAAACCATCATAGAGAATTTTGTGAAATCGGGTTTTAGGCAGTTTTTTATTGCGGTGCACTACAAGGCGGAGCAGATCAAGAATTATTTCGGCGATGGCGGCCGCTGGGGTATCTCGATTAGCTATATCGACGAAGTGGAGCCCATGGGCACGGCGGGAGCGATCGGTTTGCTGCCTGACGATTTGTCCGATGTGCCGATGATAGTCATGAACGGAGATATTCTGACCCAGATCGATTTTTCCCGGTTATTGGCTTACCACAACGAGCAACAGGCGATAGCAACCATGTGCGTGCGGCAGTACGAGTATCAAATTCCATACGGCGTGGTGTCCTTGGAACATCAGCGAATTGTGAATATTGAAGAAAAGCCGCTACAAAGCTGTCTGGCTAACGCGGGAATTTATGTGTTGGATCACAGTTTGGTGAAGAGCATTGCCACGCAAAAAAAGCTGGATATGCCGGCGTTATTTAACCAGCAAATCGCTCTAGGCGAGACGGTGTCTATGTTTGCAGTCAATGACTATTGGCTGGACATTGGCCGCGAGGCGGATTTTTTACGCGCTCAGGGCGAGTTCGCCCAATATTTTTGAGACAGGGGGTAAAGTTATTTTCATTGAGGCCGATACATCCTTCGAGTTTGAAATGAAACATTTTTTATCGAGTCACTTAACCAACATATAGTCGTTTCGGCCCAAGCGGTCGGATACACTAGGAGGATAGCATCATGTCAATGGTAATTAACACAAACGTCGCTTCATTAACCAGTCAACGGTTATTAAGCACAACCACCAACTCGCTGAAAACCTCAATGGAGAGATTGTCCTCCGGTTTGCGGGTTAACTCGGCAAAAGACGACGCAGCCGGTTTGGCGATTAGTGATGGAATGACATCGCAAATCAGAGGTATGACGGTGGCGATCAGAAACGCCAACGACGGTATTTCAATGGCGCAAACCGCTGAAAGTGCGATGGGTTCGATCACTGAGACTATGCAAAGGATGCGGGACTTGGCCGTACAGGCTTCCAACTTTGGTGCGGTTAGCGCCAGTGACCGCGAAAAACTACAAACCGAGTTTAAACAGTTGGGCGATGAGATCGGTCGTATCATTAAAAACACTGAATTTAACGGTAAAAAAGTCTTAAACGGTTCTTTGACTAACGTTAACTTTCAAGTGGGTGCCGGAACTTCCGCGAACAACCAAATCTCTATCAATGTGAGCGACTTGGCGGCGGCATCGGGTATTAAATCTCTGTTTAGCACAGGCGCCGTTTCCATCGGTTCCGGGGCTGCTTCAGCGGATACACGGGACGCAGTCGATGCAATTGATAACGCCATTAAAAAAATCGATACGTTCCGCTCAACTTTGGGTGCCATTCAAAATCGCTTTACGACTACAATAGGTAACTTGCAGTCTTCGATTGAAAATCAAAGTGCTGCGCGGTCACGAATCATGGATGCGGATTTTGCGACAGAAACATCCAATTTGAGCCGTACGCAAATTTTGCAACAAGCCGGTACTGCAATGTTGGCGCAAGCTAACCAGTCATCACAAACAGTTCTTAGCTTGCTTAGATAGGGTTAAGAGGATGGCCGCAAAAAATGCGGCTTTCCGCTATGTTTACTTAAACAAGGGTTAATGTCATGAACAGTGAAATTACAAATGTGTTGAAACTGGTTCCTGTGACTACCGTAAAAACCGATAAGCAAGAGACTGGTAAGGTATCCGCTCAAGTAAAGGCAGTAAGCGATCAGGACGGCAATAATGTTGCTGTTTTATCTCTGGATAAGCAAAACGCAACGGCGTTGAATGGCCCAGAGAAAAAAGATAAAACTGATCAAAAGTTGCCGCTGGAGTTGGTCCGGCAAGCCGCAAAAGAAGGTAATTCCATATTGCAAGCTACTCAGCGTAATTTGCAGTTCAAAGTCGACGATGCGACCAAGGAAGTCGTGGTTAAAATTGTCGACAGCGACAGTGGGGAGTTGGTGCGGCAAATTCCATCCGAAGAAATGTTGGCTTTTATTAGACGGATGCAGGAACTGCAAGGCGATCAGGGTTCGGTGATTCAGGATCGGGCATAGTAGTACGAGGCTTGGGAGAGTGTCATGGGCATAGTGTCTTCAACAGGGCTTGGTAGCGGTATCGACATTCAGCAGTTGGTATCGCAGTTAGCAACGGCGGAAACTCAGCCGCAGCTTAATTCAATTCAGCGGCATCGAGATACTGCGAGTGCCAGGCTCAGCGGTTTGGGGACGTTAAAAAGCGCGCTATCGGATTTTCAAACGGCAATCAATACGTTGAAAGACGGTAGTGCGTTTCGCGCGCATACCAGCGCCTCGTCGGACGAGTCGGTTCTCAAGGTCAGCGCCGATGCCTATGCGGCGACTGGAAATTATTCGTTGGAAGTTACGGAATTGGCGAAGGCGCAAAAGTCGATTGTTAAAACCGAGTTTGCCGGCCTCACTTCAACTCTTAGCTCGGGCACGTTGTCGTTTACCGCGACTTCCGGAGCGACGTTCAATGTCGCCGTGGATAGTAGCAATAATACGTTGGAAAAAGTGCGTGATGCCATCAACAAAGCCGATGGCAATAGTTTTGTTTCGGCAAGCATTGTTAATGTGGATAACGCCACGCATACGGGTACGGTATCCAAATTAGTCTTAACTGCAAAAAACACCGGCTCTGCCAGCGCATTTACGCTGAGCGGCACCGATGACGGTAATGTTAGCGGGGATGTCAGTTTATCTCAGTTGGCGACCAGTAACCTGGACACCAAAACCGCGGGACAAGACGCCGTGATTTCGATTGATGGGCAAACCGCGACGCGCAGTAGCAATACCATTTCAGATGTGCTGCCCGGCGTCACGCTCAATTTAGTTTCTAAAACGGAAGTCGGGAAGCCGGTTGCCGTCGATATAGGTGTCGATAACGATGCAATCACCAACAGCATCAATACTTTCGTTACTGCATATAACAAGCTGAATACGACGGTCAAGAATCTCGGCAAATACGGTGGTAGTAAGGACGGTAGCGGTAGTGGAAATGGCGCATTGATTGGCGATTCGACCTTACGTTATGTAGCTACGCAGATTCGGCAGAATTCGACAGGTACGGTATCGACGGCCGGTAGCGGTTTCAACTCTTTGGCGATGATCGGTGTCAGCGTCGACAAAGATGGCGTCATGTCTTTGGATAGTGCTAAGTTAAAAACGGCGTTGTCGGCGAATTTTCAGTCGGTTAGCGATGTGTTTGCCTCTACGGACGGGGTGGCGACCAAACTAGCCTCCAAACTATCGGTGTTGTTGCAGTCGGGCGGATCAATCGATAGTCAGCAAACCTCGTTAAATAAAGCAATTTCCCGATTGGACGATCAGAAGGACGATGTCAACGTCAGATTCCAAAGGGTGCAACAGGCTTTACAAAAACAATTTCTTGCTATGGATAGCGCAGTCGGACAATTCAAGAACACCGGCAATTTTCTTACGAGCTGGATCAGCAAGCTGTAATAGGGGTTTATCATGTACGCAATGGCGAAAAGTAGGAATGGGGCTAAGCAATACGCGGATGTGCATACTGCCAGCGGTTTGGGTGAAGAGTCTCCCCATCGGCTGATCCAAATGTTGATGGAAGGTTTTTTGGTCAGGGTCAATTCCGCTAAAGGTGCGATAGCACATGGCGATATGGAAGCCAAAAGTATTTATATTTCCAAGGCTATGGGAATCGTCGGCGGTCTAAACGAAGCAGTGGATATCGAGCATGGCGGAGATATTGCTGTCAATCTCAACCAGCTTTACGGTTATATCAATATGCGCCTGTTGCAGGCGAGCGGTGAAAATAACGAGCAAATTTTGGACGAAGTGGCTTCTCTGATGAAAGATATAAAAGAGGCTTGGGATGCCATCGGTTAATCCGGCCGATTCATTTCAGCCTAATGATATCGATACTTACGAGCATGTTCTGTTCGATTTTAAAGAAAAAATTGCGCAATGCCTCTCTAGCGAGGATTGGGATCGGTTGCCGATAATATTGCGGTCCCGGCAGGCTTATTTGGAACAAATATTTAGCCAGCCTATTCCCGATGACCTCCGTGATAACTTAAAAAGTATGATGCAAGCTCTGCTAATTGACGATGCATTTTTTCTAGCTCAGGTTGAAGAGCATAAATCCGGCATTGTGAAACAGCAGTTGTCGTTTGATAGGGGCTTGCGCGCGACGCAAGCTTACAAAAATAGCTAGTTTTTGTATCTG
>CAZGUM010000006.1:44715-51679 GCA_964529085.1 uncultured Methylomonas sp.
ATCTTCCGCTCGTTCAGTACTCAATTTACGCCTCATCTAAAATGTATAACTCTCGTCAAAAAACAGCGACTATTCCGCAGTTTGGGATTGAATATGTTGCTTAAATTCTACGCATCTCTCAAGGAATGCATAACAAATCAAGATCATGGCCCAAATGTTACGGACGTCACTACAGGCTTCCTTGGAAGGATCTTTAATCAAATTTTAATCTAGTGCTCATAAAGGATTAAGTCGATAGTTGTAGAATCGTTTCCAAGTAATTTAGTTGAAAACTTGTTTGACCAAATAGAGCTTCGATTCGGTTAAATAGACTTTTTAACGGTATAAATCTGGTGGCGCATTAGTTTGCGCGATAGAAAATGTTGAGTGGATATCCGATTGCTTGAAGCAATCGGATATATCGCGTACAAGCGTCATTCCTATTTAAAGCACTTCTGCAATGGACGCGGGGAGTGTGTTTATTTCCCGGGTTGAACTTGATGATCATCGGCGGGATTCACCATATAACTTATTGCCGCATATTAATTCAATGACGGCAATAGCAGCAGGCGGGAGGAAAAACTCTTGGTCATGGCTGAAAGAACTCTGCTAAAGCCAAGACATTGTTAAGCAATGTTCGGGCTTCAGAGTAAGGAGGCTAATGGATAGCCGTTTGTTAACGTTAGAGTAAAATGGAGAAAATCAATGAAGATGATTTTATCTTTAAAACATTGGGTCGCTATTTCCCTGTTGCTGATTTCAAATGCTGGCTTCGCTAGTATCTGGGCGCCGACAGGAAACGTAGCGTCCTTTTTTGCGACCAATTTATTGGGGCAACCTGTATTAACTGGTACATTCGGTATTTTTGAAGATACTGCGGATATCAGCCAAGGCAATTTTGTTGTGTCTTTTACAGGTTTCGATGCCGTCACATTTACCGCTAACGGTGGGAATTATGATGTGTCGACATTGTTCTCCAAAAATACGGGGCAATTATCCGGATCAAGTAAATTTCAAATAGGTTACTTATCCGGTAATTCCTGGAAATCGGAGTTATTCAATTCGGATGAAGTCGAGCCATATATCAACTTCGGTTTTGCTACTGGAGCCAGCTTGAATAACCTGAAATTGTTGGTCGCGGCCGGGATTCAGGCAGTTGAAAGTCCAATTACTGCCGTACCTCTCCCGGCGTCTGTATGGATGCTCACCAGTGCTTTGCTGGGACTGCTGTATACGGGGCGCCGTAAAACGAGTGTCCTTGCCTAAAATGTTGGGCTTTGGCCGGGCTGAGCTAGTTTAGCCCGCCCGGCTTTTTTCTCATTTCTGACGGGTAAAGCTCTGGCAGGCGATAATTCGTGCATTAAAGTGTCAGCGGTAAAAAAACATTGGCAAAAATATTAATTGTTGGCTGTGGGGACATAGGGTTTCAGGTCGCGTTGCGTCTGCATCAGCAGGGGCATCAAGTCACAGGGCTAAAACGAAATCCCCAGAATATGCCGGCTCCCTTTCCTATCTACTTTGCCGACTTGCGAAATGCAGAGTCCTTGGTTTCGTTACCGGTCGATTTTGATGCGGCAATTTTTATTGTCGCACCCGATAGTCGGCAAGCCGACGAATACCAAGCGCTTTATGAAGTTGGCCTAAGTAATTTATTGGCGCATTTTGCTAAATTTTGCAAAGCCCCTACTTGGTTAATGGTGTCGTCAACCAGCGTTTACGCACAAACTCATGGGGAATGGGTGGATGAAACGAGCCGGGCGGAGCCGGAAATTGCAACCGCTCGCTGCTTAGTGGTCGCGGAACACCGACTGCAGGAAGCTAGCGTGCGTAATTGCGTGGTACGTTTTTCCGGCATTTATGGGCCGGGACGGGATTGGCTATTGCGTCGTGCGGCGCGGGGCGAAAGTATTCAGCAATACCCGCCCAGTTATACCAATCGGATTCATCGTGATGACTGCGTGGCGGTTTTATTGTTTTTACTGGAAAAACAACTGGCCGGTTTGCCGTTAGCGTCATGCTATTTGGCAACCGACGATGAGCCCGCTCCGCTTTGGGATGTAATGACTTGGCTGGCTGAATACTACGCTTATCCACAGCCTTCTGCTTTATCGGTATCGACGAATGGCTCACAAAATAAGAGATGCAGCAACGCCCGGCTAAAGACCTTGGGATATCGTTTTTTATATCCCAGTTATCGGGATGGCTATCGGACTGTTCTATCCGTTGAAGGTCTTTAAGGCTCGTGCCACTAGGCAAAATACGGCATTTTCGTAAAGGTTCGGCAACTTACCAGTCCCCCTCTGTCATAAATATTGTCTTTGCCGCTTGTTAGCTAAGCCGCGTTTAGCTCGGATTTCTGTAGTGTTTTGCAAAAAATTGGGTGGACTTTTTTCGCCGCTGCGCAGGAAATCTTGGGATAAAGCTTCGAGCGTGTCCGTATGCGGTAGCATAAGCGTTTTCGACATTACTGTGTAAGTCAGTTCGAACAAGCGTTTCAGGGCAATTTGCCAGGTGCTGTCGGTTAGTGTGTATAACGCGTCGCTGAATAGCAAAAAGCGGTCGAACGGCCGATCGCCAACAATGAGCGGCAGCGTCGCGCTAAAACGGCCGGAGTTGCCAATTAAATCCCAAAAGCGGGCGAAGCGGCCGATACGTTGTAAGTCTGTAAAGCTGAAATTGCTTGTACTGAGAATGGTATAAGGCGGGTTTGGATCGTAACGTAGCCGATAGCCCTCGTTGTGCCTGTTAATTGGCGCGCCGCGTAGACGTTTTAAGATACCTACTTGAATTTCCTGGGGATTTAGCACAATCAAGTCATCAAAGCTTGCGCCGAACCCGGCAAGGGTATCGCCTGGCAGACCGGCGATCAGGTCGGCGTGTATATGGGCATTTGAATGTTGTCGCAGCCAGTTTAGATTGTCCCGGGTTTTCTGGTTGTCTTGTTTACGGCTGATTAATTGTTGGATAGCCGGGTCGAAGGTTTGCACGCCTACTTCAAACTGTAACACCCCTGGCGGAAATTTTACGATCACCTGTTTCAGTCGCTCCGGCAAGTTGTCCGGAATCACCTCAAAATGCAAATATAAATCTTCGCTGATACGGGCTAGAAAAAACTCCAGAATGGCTACGCTACTATCGACTTTCAGGTTAAAAGTACGGTCGATGAATTTGAAATGTCTGGCACCGCGTTGATACAAGATTTCCATTTCTTGCAAAAATGGCTGCAACTCGAACGGTTTTGCCGTTGTATCCAAGGAAGATAGGCAAAACTCGCATTTGAACGGGCAGCCGCGTGACGCTTCGACATAAATAATCCGTTGACGAATATCGGTGTCGCTGTAGTGCGAGTAGGGTGCCACCAGCGTTGCTAGAGGTGCAGGTTTGCCGACGATGATTTTTGGTATTTGTGTAATGCCAGTCAGTAACTGAGAACACAACTGCGGAAAGCTGATTTCACCGTTGCCGGTGACGATGTAGTCTGCTAATTCAGCGACTGCGGGTAAATCCGGCGGGTGGCTGACTTCCGGACCACCCAGTACGATTATCGTTTCCGGTGAGACTTGTTTCAGGATTGCGACCACCGCGCTGATTTCGGCGACATTCCAGATGTAAACGCCAAAGCCTATTATCCAAGCTTGCTGTTGCAGTAATTTCTCAACGATTTCTATAGGCCGCTGTTGGATGCCGAATTCCAATAATGCAGTTTCGGCTTGCAGGTTGTCCATATTGGCATACAGATAACGTAAGCCAAACGCCGTGTGGATATAACGGGCGTTGAGAGTGGTGATAACGATACTGGCCATGGCTAATAGGGATAACAAGTTTTGGGCGTTGGGGGCAAAAGGGATGTCGTCGGCATAATACCTATTTTGCCGGCTGAAGAGCGAGACCGCAGTTGATAAGCGGATAATTTTGTTGGTATTCGATTGAGCTATTCGCTGGGTTCCCTTAGCCTATAAAAAACGGTATAAGGGCAATTACAGGAGATATGAGGCTTGGTTAAAAGCGATAAGCTTTAGCCTGACGGGCAGGCCAAAGCTTTATACATATTATTTAAGCTCGTCTAACAAGGCTTGCGCTGCTTGCTGCTGCTGTTTGGAGCCTTTGCTAAGCACGTCTTCCGCTATCAATCTGGCGGCGTCGGTGTCGCCCATATCGATGTAGGCTTTGGCCAAGTCGATTTTGGTTTCGAACTCGTCCATGTCAGTTAAGTCGGAAACACCCAGTTCAAATTCGTTGGTGTCGGTGGTAGTGATTATCGGTGCATCGAAGTCGAAATTAAAATCGAACTCGCCACTGGATTCGCTCACCGTATTTGCCGTATTGCCAGATGATTTGGGGGCGATATTGTCAAAATCCGAAAAATCGAATGTTTCAAGTTTTAACTGGGAATCGAGATTAAGCTCGGATTCTTTAGGAAGATTGTCCTTCGCCGCAGACTCGCCGCTTACGCTGTCGAAGTTGAAATCGAAACCTTCGATTTCGGGCAGTTC
Organism: uncultured Methylomonas sp.; assembly: GCA_964529085.1. Taxonomy (GTDB): domain Bacteria; phylum Pseudomonadota; class Gammaproteobacteria; order Methylococcales; family Methylomonadaceae; genus Methylomonas. Next base: position 49,188 of record CAZGUM010000006.1, read on the forward strand.
TTCTTCGCTTGCTGCTTTATTACTCGAGTCGGGTGTTGAAGCTAAAACGTCGAAATCGGCAAAGTCAAAGGCTTCCAACGCCGATTCAGCCGAATCGGTTGCCGTGGTGTCAGCCTTGTCTTGTGATTTAGTATCGGTTATGTCTGTATCAAAGTTAAAATCGAAACTCTCGAAATCGTCCGATGCGTTACTGGCTTCTGATTCGATGGATCCGCTGGTTGCGGCGGATTGAGATTCATCGGCCGCATCAGCCTTCTCAAAGCCGGTAAAGTCGAAGGTTTCCAATTGTAAGTCCGCTGCGCCTGTTTCAGCCTGATCCGCGCTGGCGGGTTTGATAGCCTCAAGGTTGAGGTCGAAATCAAACGAGTCCAAGTTGTCCTTGTCTGCTGTTGCCGCCGCCTCATTGGGTTTATCGGCAGGTTTAGGTGAAGTTTGTTGTTCGAATTCTAAACTGTCGAATAAGGTGTCGGATGACTTATTGTGGTCTTGATGTTTGGCGCTACCACCAAAACTACCCAAGTCGAAGTCCAGGCCGTTGTCTTCGAGAGCCAGATCCTGGTCGATATCCAGGTCGGATAAATCGTCATTAAGGATGCCTAAACTGTCGTCCAAATCACCAATTTCTGAACTTGCGATGGCTGCCGATGACGCAACGCCGGTAGAGTCTTTACCGTTCTGTGAGCCAGCAGCAAAATTTCCGCCGAACAATGGCGAGTCGGGTACGATCTCTTTAGCCATATCCGTGATTTTTTTCCAGAATGGCTTGTCGGCTTGTTTGCCGGCGTCGGCTAGTTCTTGCGCGTAACCGGCAAAACTGTCTTTGTTTTCGCTGGCATAATATATTTCCAGCAGTTTCAATTTACATTCGTCGCGGTTGGGTTGTTCACTTATCGCATGCCGGATAAGTTCTTCCGCCTGCTGGTAGCGGCCGTAAGCCAAGTACACATCGGCTTCGGAAATAGGATCGACTTCGTTTTGATCGGTATCAAATGCATCGAAATCGCTAGGGGTAAAATCGCTGATAAACGAGCTTTCGCCTACGGTACCTACGTCATATTCGTCGGTGTTGCTAATGTCCATAATCGGCACGGACAAACTGCTTTCGGAATCGGGTAAGCGAATTTGGCTGGCCGAGGCGAACATACTTTCCGTATTGGTGCGCTCGTCGATTTTACGTTTGCGCCAAAATAACCAGCCCAGTAATCCTAGGATGCCTGTACCTAAACTGCCGGCAAACCAGTAATAAGCGTCCGATCCGAAAAGGCCTTCCTCTTCAGTTGCAACAGGTGGTGCCGGTGGTGGCGTCACCTTGGGAGTAGGCGGAACCACTGGTTTAGGTGCTGGCGGGGCAATAGCCGGTTCGGTCACCGGCGGTTGCGGAGCCGCTACGACAGGCGGTGGCTGTGGAGTTGGTTGTTGCGCCGGCTGGTTTGATTCCGCAGGTGTAGGCGGCGTGCCGGTTTGCGTTTGCTTGTTGTTCTGTAAGCTGGCAAGTTGCTGATCTTTTAACGCCAGCAGTTGCTGCATCATTCCTAGCTGTTGCTCTAATTTCTCGATGCGAGCTTGCAACTCCAAGTCTTTGCCGTCGCCAGTCTGTTCCTCGCCGTTGTTAACAACCGGGTTGGCGGTCGCGGCGGTGTTTTGCTCGGTTTTCGCCCGGTTTGCAATCGCGCCGTTGCCCACCGATTTCGCTTCGGTAGGCGCAACCAGTTCAAGCGGCTTTTTAACTGCTTCGGATTGGGCGGTTTGTGTTTTTTCCGGCTTGCCGACGGACTTCTGATCGTTTTTCGCTTGTCTTTGCGCCGAACTCAAGATCGCGTCCGGCTCCGGAATCTTCAGCGTAGCGCCTTCTTTTAAAGAATTGATGTCGCCATTATTAAATGCGCCCGGATTGGCTTTGTACAAAGCGGTAAGCATTTTTTGGGTTGGAATGTTTTTTTCCTGACCCACTTGTGCTGCGATACTCCACAAAGTGTCGGATTTCTGGATGGGGCCGAACTCGCCGCTGGTAGGCGTTTGCGGGCTAATACTGTCCGCAGGCTCGGCGCGGACTGCGCGTTTCGGTGCGGTTCGAGTTCTTTTAACTGGGCGCTCTAAGGGCTCTATAGGTTCGGCACTGTAACCGCTGGTCTCGGCAACCGGAACGACCGGTTGGTTATAAGCCGTTGGCGGATCGATCAGTAAGGTGAATTCCCGCATCATGCTGCCTTGCGGCCAACTTACTTCCAGCAGGAAATCCAAAAACGGTTCGGTTAAGGCTTCGCGCGAGGATACTTTAACAATGATGGAACCGTTTGCCTGAACAATCGATTCCAGCTTGATCTTGGACAGGAAATAGTTCCAAACCACGCCGGCTTGGTCGAATTTTTCCGGCGGGGCCAATTTTACCGTGACATCGGCCGGATTTTCCCCCGGCGCGACGCTTAGTCTGATTTCAGCATTGAGTTTTTGGTTTAGGGCAGAATGTAATTCAATTTCGCCGATACCTAAGG
>CAZGUM010000007.1:0-47217 GCA_964529085.1 uncultured Methylomonas sp.
ACGCCCATGGTCAATTCGTAGACCGCCGTTTCCATATTGTTATACCGATAAAACAACACTTCGCCTTGCTCGGTAAATTTGATCTGGCCGCGCACGGTATCGGGCGGCTGCGCCAGGATCGCTTCGTGAGTCGGGCCGCCGCCGCGCCCGACGGTGCCGCCACGGCCGTGGAATAAGCGGCATTTCAAACCGTAACGCTCGCTGATGGCGATGATTTGCCGTTGCGCGCGCGACAAGCCCCAGGCCGACGCCAGGATACCGCCGTCCTTGCAGGAATCCGAATAGCCCAGCATGATTTCCTGGCGGTCATCGCTGACTCGCAACAGTTCCCGATAGCAGTCGGTATCGAACAGTTGGGTGAGCACATCGGAAATGCAGTTTAAATCGTCGATAGTTTCGAACAAGGGGCTGACGCCGATATGGCAATGCCAATGTCCGCCAATCTTGCCGACCAAGCCGGTTTGCGCCGCCAGCAGCAAGACTTCCAGCACATGGCTGGCGGAATGGGTCATGGATATTACGTATTTGCCGAAGCAATTCGGGCCGATTTCCCGGCGCATTTTCGCCATCACGGTAAATAATTCCAGCGTTTCGCGGTTAGCCGGCGTCAGCGCGGCGGCGTCGAACATCAAGCCGCCCGGTGCGGCGATAGCCTCGGCCAATAATGCGATGCGTTGCGCCTCGTCTAGCGCGAGGTAATCAATGTTCAGTGCCGCCGTCAGAATTTCCGCGACGGCTTCACTGTGGCGGGTCGATTCTTGCCGGACGTCGAGTTGCATCAAGTGAAAGTCGAACACGTCGGCCAGCCGGATCAGATCGGCCAGTTCCAACTCGGCGATGTTAGCGTCGCCATGGCCGCGCAAGGAAGCATCGATCAGGCGAAGATCCAGCAAAAACTCTTCCACGCTGGCATAAGCGTGGCGATTAGCTTGTTCCGGTTCGCCGCGCAATTGTTGTTGAACACGATGCAAGGTGCATCGCATGCGGTATTTCATCAATATCAGTTTGTGCCGGTAAGGCTCTTGCAAATACGGTTTTTCCAAGTCCGCCACCGCCGAGCCCAGCATGGTGCGGTCGGCGTGCAGGCTGTCAAGGAACTCGGTCGCCAATTCACAAAGGCCATACGAATGCGACAACTGGCCGCGCAATTGATCCAGTCGAGCCAGATATTCTTGCATGATGGTTTGCGCCTGCATGCGCAAGGCCAGCTCGGTGGTTTCCGGCTTCACATTCGGATTGCCGTCGCGGTCGCCGCCTATCCACGAACCAAAGCGCAGGAAGCTGGGTATGCGGATTTGACTGGCCAGGTCGGTGCCGAATACGTCGCTGAGCGCACGTTGCAAGTTCCGGTAAACCAGGGTGCTGGCCTGAAACAGTGACAAGGAAAAGTAAAACAAACCGGCGTCGATTTCGTCGGCCACGCCCAGTTTGCGGGCGCGCACTTCGTCGGTTTTCAACAGTAGTTGAATCTGCGCTTGCAATTTGTCCAGGGCTTCACCGCGTTGTTGGCTGCGCAGACGCGGATCGTCCAAAGCTTCCTGGCTGAGGAACACGTTGCGCAAGGCACTTTTCACGGTACGGCGTTTGGCTTCGGTGGGGTGGGCGGTCATCACCGGCAAATACAGCATCTCATCCAGCAAAATCTGTAATTTGTCGGCGCTGACGCCACTGTCGCGCAATTTGATCAGCGTGTCGTGAAACGAGCCGGGCCAGAAGCGGCCGGTCTGGTTTTGCCGGCGTAAATTCAGATTGTGCACTTCTTCGGCGATATTGATCAGGCTGAAATAGCCGTTAAATACCCGAACCACTTCGCCTATTTCTTCCGGACCCAGATCTTCCAGAATCTCGATGAATTGGCGGCGGCGATTGGCGCTGCCTTCCCTTATCAAGCCGGCAAACTTGCGCTGCAATTGCGTCACGGCGGAGGCGACCTCCGGTTTGGCCTGCGCGGCGAGGATTTTAGTCAATATCGAGCCCAGCAAGCGAATCGAACTACGCAATTCTTTGTCGTCGCCGTGAGTATCGGCTAAACGATCGCTGAGGATTTGGCTGGCGTTGGGGATATCCAGTTCGAACGCCGATTCGTCGTAATCCGCTAATTCGGATCCGGCGCTTAGGGCAATGTCGTCGCGCAACGCATTTTGCTTTTGCATATTCAGTTCTCAAGGTGATTGTCGGTTGCTTGATAGACTAACGCAGCATTTTGATATTGTTAAATAGAATGTTTAGAATTAAAGCATCGTAAATTCCTATGTATTGAGCACTAGTGGAACGTATCAACTATCAACATTTGTTCTATTTCTGGAACGTTGCCCGCGAGGAAAGTATCACCCGGGCCTGCGAGAAACTGCATTTGGCGCAACCGACCATCAGCGGCCAATTAGCGGTGCTGGAACAGCAAATCGGCGAAAAACTATTTTATAAACAAGGCCGTAAACTAGCGTTAACCGACACCGGCCGGGTGGTGTTTCATTATGCGGAAGAGATTTTTTCGCTGGGCAGAGAGCTAAGCAACACCTTAAAAGGTCGGCCGACCGGGCGGGCCTTGCGTTTGGTGGTGGGCGTCGCGGATGCGTTACCGAAAATGGTGGTTTACCGCTTGATAGAGCCGGCATTCCGTTTGCCGGAACCGGTGCAGATTCTTTGCTACGAGGATAAAACCGAGCGGCTATTGAGCGACATGGCCGTGCAAGGCATGGATTTAGTATTGTCCGATGCCCCGCTTACCCCGACCAGCGGCGCCAAGGCGTTTACTCATCTGTTGGGCGAATGCGGAGTTACCGTGTTCGGCGCGCCGGGGTTGGCGGCGACTTACCGGCAAAATTTCCCGCGCTCCTTGAGCGGTGCGCCATTCTTGCTGCCTACCGCCAACACATCGTTGCGGCGCTCGTTGGATCAATGGTTCGATGCGCAAAGCATTAGCCCTGCTATCCAAGCCGAGATTGAAGACAGCGCGTTGATCAAAACCTTTGGTAGCGGCGGGGTGGGTTTGTTTGTCGCGCCTAGCAATGTCGAAGCCGAAATCCAAAGCCAATACGGCGTGGAAGCCATCGGCCGCATCGACTCGGTGCATGAACGTTTTTATGCCATCACCATGCGCCGCAAACTCAAGCATCCGGCTGTGACCGCGATTTTGGAGAATGCGCGGGATAAGTTGTTTCCCGCATAGCAGGTTGCGCGATCCAGTGTTTTGCGAAGGCGTTGTCGTATGGGGGCACTACTGATTAGCGTAACGCAATTGTTTAAATTTGAATCAGTCACCCCTCCAATTAGTCTAACTACCGCAGTGTTAGCTCAGCCGATGTGTTACCCTGCATAAACAGTCGCCCGCTTTTGGGCAACTCCGCGAGTGCCTTTTCGGCCTGCATGCCTCTTTTCAGTAAGCGTTGTGCCCTTCGATCAGATCCTTTTCCTGATGCACAACCTTGTCGCTGTGACCCTCAATGTCAGATTATCGTGTCAAATTCGAAACGGTCACCGTTGCCGGTATCGATTATGTCATTCGTTCTTTAGCCGATTTGCAGCAATACGCCGACCCGCTTGGCGAGGCGGAATTGGCCGGGATTTCCTCCGCCAGCTGGTCGCTGTTCGGTAAGGTGTGGCCGTCCGCCCGCGTGTTGGCCTTGGCGATGCATAGTTTCGATTTGGTGGGGAAGCGCATCCTGGAAATTGGCGCCGGTTTGGGGCTGGCAAGTCTGGTGATTCACCGCCGGGCCGGCGATATTACAGTCAGCGACTGGCATCCCTTGAGCGAGGCTTTCCTGAACGAAAACTTGCTGCTAAATAAATTGGGACCATTGCAATATAGAACAGGCAATTGGGCGACCGGCAATCCGGGCTTGGGCCGCTTCGATCTGATCATCGGCAGCGACGTGCTTTACGAACGCCAACAGCCCGAGCAACTGGCTAACTTCATTGCCTTGCATGCGACGGCGAACGCGCAAATCATTATCGTCGATCCCGATCGCGGCAACCGGGTGGGGTTTTGCCGGGAAATGACCGGTTTGGGCTATAGCTGTTCCAGCCGGATTGCAGGCCGCGCGACTGAAAACGGCGAGCGTTATAAAGGCCGCTTTTTGACCTTCAGTCGAACGCCGTCGGCGGATTCGGCGTGACAGAATGCCAATTTTAAACGGACTGTAACGATCACCGGAGCCGCCATGCAGAACTAATTTGACGAAGCGGCGCGCGTAGCGAGCTGATTTGTCCTTCGGGTGTAACCATGATAAAAATAAGGACATAATCGTGCAGATAATGACTTATGAAATTTGAAAACCATCTCGAACAGTTACGAAAGAAGTTTACACTGGATCTTTCGTCGCGATTCGAACAGATTCGGACGCTTTACCGGCAATATAGCCAGGATGGTCGGGATAGGGACGAACTGAGACAAGGACTGCATCGATTGGCGGGACTGGCGGGTACGTTTAAAGCCAGCCGCATCAGTGAATTGGCCCGTAATCTCGAAATCCATCTTGCCCAACACTTTGCCGACGGTTTGGAGGAGGAAGACAAAATCATCGATATCCTGTTCGGGCAGTTCGAAAAAGCGGTAGATGCCTATTTGACGCAATCCGCGGATAGCGAATACGAAGATCGCGGCAAGTTGGTTTTGCCGCGTTCCGATAAAACCATCTGCCTGGTCGAAGACGATCCGCTGCAAGCGGAACAGATCGCACTGGTATTGCAGGAAGCCGGTTATCAGGTTGTCATCTATCATGCCTTACCCCCATTTTCCGAATTTTTGACTGGTGCGCGGCCCTTGCCGTCGCTGATTATGATGGATATGGTATTTTCCGACAGCGTCGAGAGCGGCGCCAGCGTGATTCGCCAGTTACGTGAGCAGGTAGCGGATTTCCCGCCGGTGATTTTTATTTCGGTGTGGGCGGATATCGTCTCGCGCGTCAATGCAATTCGGGCAGGGGCCAGCGAATATCTGGTTAAACCGGTGAGTAGTCAGGCACTGGTGGAAACCGTAGACAAATACCTGAGTAAGGCGACGACATACAAAATTCTGATCGTCGATGACGATGCCATTTCCTCGGAGTATGTGGCTACGATTATTCAGCAGGCAGGGATGCAGGCCCGGACCTTACTGGATCCCTTGCGGATATTTGAAACGATGGAGGATTTCCAGCCGGATTTGCTTATCCTGGATATTTATATGCCGGTCTGCAGCGGAATCGAGCTGGCGCAGGTTATACGGCAATGTTGCTGTTACAGCCTGATACCGATTATTTTTTTGACGACCAACACCACATTGGATCAGGAATTGGCGGCCTTGAGTAGCGGTGGCGACGAATTTGTCCGCAAATCGGATTCCGACACTTATTTGATGCGAAAATTGGAGTCGCGTTTGCGGAGACTCGGCCAGATTCGCGACTTGAACCAGCAACTGCAGAAAGCGCAGCGGCGTTCCGAACAATTACGAAAACTGCAAAGCGACTTTCTGTCGTACGTGGTGCATGAACTGAAATCGCCCTTACACCTGATTTTGGGTTATAGCGATCTGTTGCGAGCGGAAGCCGGGTTGAGCGCCGAGCAAATCGACATGCTCGATGTAATTGTCCGCGGCGGTCAGCATCAGTTGGAGATGATCAACGAATTGTCCGAGCGGGCTAAAATCGTGGCTGGCAAGCTCAAACTCAATCCGGAATCATTCGACTTGCTCCAGTTGCTGGGGGAATTGATCAATGACGCGGAAGTATTGGCACACCAGCATCGGATTACGCTAATCAGCGCCTTCGAAGGTAGCTCGGCGCAGCTCATAAAGGCCGATCGGCGTCGGGTATGGCAAGTTATTGCCAACCTGCTTTCCAACGCCATTAAGTACAATAAGCCCGGAGGCAGTGTTTGGGTATCCGTACAAAAACGCAGCAATGGTTTGCTACGCGTCACAATTCGCGGCAATGGCATGGGTATACCAGCGGAAAATCTCGATAATGTGTTCGATGCGTTCGAGCGGCTCGGTGCGCAGAACAGCAGCGTTGAAGGCATCGGTATTGGGCTTTCGATATGCAGTCAGCTGGTGCAATTGATGGGTGGAAACATTGGAGTGGAGAGCGAGATCGATCTTGGCTCCAGTTTCTGGGTCGAATTGCCGATAAACGTATAGCAGTGGAGCTATCATGGACCAATCAGCCCTTATCGCTGAATTGCGGGAACAGATTAGAGACTCGGAGGTTAGGCATCGCACCCTGCTGAACACCTTAAGCGATGCCTTGATTACTATCGATAGGGCCGGTTACGTCAAAACCTTCAATCAGGCGGCTGAAATCATGTTCGGATATGGCGCCACCGAAGTGATCGGCCAAAAAATCAATATGCTGATGCCGGAGCCGCACCATACCGAGCACGACAAATACATGAATCGCTACATCAACACCGGGCGCAAACGCATAGTCGGTACCGATCGGGAAGTGATGGCGCAACGGCGGGATGGCTCCTTATTTCCCATCGAATTGGCGGTCAGCGAAATGTGGCAAGACGGTGAAATACAGTTTACCGGCTTGATCAAGGACATTACCGAACGCAAGAAAATGGAGCGTTTGAAAAACGAATTCATTTCAACGGTCAGCCACGAGTTGCGCACGCCTTTGACCTCGATCCGCGGGGCTTTGGGGCTGATAAATAGCGGTATGTGCGGTACGCTCCCGGAAAAAATGGCCGGTCTGTTGAGTATTGCCACCAATAACACCGAGCGTTTGCTGTTGCTGATTAACGATATCCTGGATATCGAAAAAATCGAATCGGGCAATTTGCGTTTCGATTTTAAGCGTATCGAACTCGGCGAGGTGATTGCCAAAGCCATTGCCGATTGCAGTGCTTACGCGGCCGAGCATGGTATCCAATATCGTTTTACTCGCAATGAACAGGCCTTGATGGTCAGCGCGGATGTCGATCGCATTTTTCAGGTTATCAATAACTTGCTGTCCAATGCCGCCAAGTTTTCGCCGGAAAATGGGTGGGTCGATGTCTCGCTCAGCGAGCATCAAGGTTTTGCAAGAATCGGCGTCCATGACCATGGACCTGGGATTCCAAAAAGTTTTCTGCCTCGATTATTTGATAAGTTCTCCCAGGTAGACGGCAGCGATAAGCGCCATACCGGCGGTACCGGTTTAGGTTTGAGCATCGCCAAGGCCATTATCGAAAAGCATCAAGGTAAGATCAGCGTCGAAACCGAGGAAAATGCCGGCACTACGTTTTATGTCGATCTGCCGCAACAGAGCGTCAACGACCTCGGCACTCAGTTGCACGGCAACTTGAACGACGGAGCGATGGTATTGATCGTGGAAGATGATCCCGATATTGCCCATTTGATCAAACGCATTCTCGAAGAAGCCGGATTTGCCACGGAAATTGCCTACGATACCGTGCAGGCCAAGCAACTCCTGAAAAAAAACTGCTACCACGCCATTACCCTGGACATTATTTTACCCGGCCAATCCGGCCTGGCTTTCCTGGAAGAGCTTTACAGCAACGGAGCCGGCGGCTTGGAACTGCCAGTGGTAGTGATTTCGGTAAATGACGAAAAGAAATACTCCGAGGCCGATTATGTTGGCCGCAATATTGTCGACTGGCTACAAAAACCCATCGATAGCCAAAAATTGATCTCTGCCATTAAAAGCGTGGGCCGACCCGGTGGGCGGCAGCGGCCCATGATTTTACAGGTGGAAGACGATGCCGATGTGCGGCAGATAGTAGAATTGATTTTGACCGACACCGCCGATGTGATTGCCGCCTGCAATCTGGAAGAAGCCCGCGGTTGGCTGGCGAAACAACACTTCGATTTGATATTGCTGGACGTAGGCTTGCCGGACGGCAGCGGCTTAAGTTTGCTGCCGGAAATAAAGCATCGCCATCCAGGCACCGAAGTGGTAATTTTCTCGGCGCAGGATGTGGGGATGGATGTTGCCAGCCAAGTCAGCGCGGCGTTGGTTAAATCCGCCACTAGCAATATCAAACTGATTCAAACCATCAAGGCGGCGATTAAATAATGTTGCCCAGAATCCAGCAGCGTTATCCCTGCGTCGGTATCGATTTGATGTATTCGCCGTTGCAGGAAGATTACATCGAAGGCATGGGCGCGAAAATCTACCAAGCCGTCTGTCACGATATGAGCTTTTCCGGTTTATCGTTTGACGTGATTCACGCCATGCAACCCGGCGAACGGATTGTGATCATCGTGGAAAACCAATTTCAGCCCAGCGAACGACTGAGCGCCGAAGTGCGTTGGTGCAAAGCCATTTCGGCGGACGTATTTCGCATCGGTGTAAAAATTTTACTGGAGGAGGGCGATGATTTTTCCGATTGTATTCAGGAATTGGAAGATATCGCCGCGCACGATTTGGCCATGCCCAGCGGCGCCGAATTGCGGTGTCCCTTATGCCTCGAACGTTCGGTATTTTCCCTGATCGACAATCAGCAAGGTCACTGGAAGCAGGGTGTACTGCCCTTATATAGCTGTTCGATTTGCACCACTACCCGTACCATTCCCAATATTCTGGAATTTAACCGCCGTTACTATCTGAACGAGTTAAAGAACTGCCGCCACGTCTTTTCTGCCAGCGACCATCAATCGACGTCGCCTGGCCGCCCGCGTAAGCTCAGCAAAATTTTATACGTGGAAGACGATCTGGATATTCAAACCGTTGCGAAAATGGCGATGGAAATGGTCGGCGGGTTTGTACTGGAAGTGTGTGGCGATGGCTACGAAGCCTTGCATAAAGCCGAAGCCTTTCAACCAGACTTATTGCTGTTGGATATGATGATGCCCGGCATGACCGGTATCCATACCTTGGAGCAAATACGCGCCCGGCCCAGCCTCCATCAGGTGCCGGCGATTTTTATGACCGCGAAAATCCAAAATCACGAAATCGAGACCTATAAACGCCAAGGCGTGTTGGGGGTGATAGCCAAGCCTTTCGATCCGATGGTGCTATCGAACGACATTAACCGCATTTGGCAGACGCAGTTCGTAACATAATAATTCATCTTCCCCCCACCAGTTCCGAAACGCAGCGTGACATAAGAGCCACGGGTGCGCGGCTTTGCAATATATCCTAATAATTCGAGTATTCATCGTGCTGCGAACATCGACGGCGTCGTTCATGAACGCGCAAAAAGATCGCATAGCCGCGTCATCATCCGTAAAATCGCCGATTGCCAGTGCCGGATTTGCAATTGTCCAAGAATTTGCTCGTATGCCGGCAAGGATTTACATCCGTTTCAACCTTATCGGTTTGCCGATCGATTGAGCGGGTACTGCTTGTAGAACCTCAGTATAAAGCTATGAAATTAAAAAGTTATTTATTCATTTTTTTTCAATTTGCGGCATTGGAGTCCGGCGTGAGTGCACAAGAAACAAACGAAAACGTTGAAGCTCAGGTCCGAGCCTTATTGGCGCAGATGAGCCTGGAAGAAAAAGTCGGGCAGATGACGCAGATCGATTTTAGCGTCATTTCTGTCGCAAACGGCGAGATTGTCGATCATCCTATCGACCTTGCCAAACTGGAAGACGCCGTATTGAATCGGCACATCGGCTCCATTTTAAACACGCCGACTACGCCCAATAATCAAACCCAGCCCATCGAAAAATGGCGGCAAATCACCCAGGTGATACGTGACGTGGCGGCGAAAAGCCGGCTCAAAATTCCGGTGATTTACGGGATTGATGCGATACACGGCGCAACGTATACCGAGAACGCGGTGTTATTTCCGCAAGCCATCAGTATGGCTGCGACGTTTAATCCCGACTTGGCTTTCAAGGAAGGCGAGATTACCGCCCGCGAAGTCAAAGCTTCCGGTTTGGACTGGAATTTCATGCCGGTGATGGACATCGGCCGGCAACCGCTGTGGCCGCGCTTATGGGAAACCTATGGCGAGGATGTGCATTTGGCCGTGACCATGGGCAGTGCCTACATTAAAGGCCACCAGGGCGACGATATGGCCGATATCGACAAAGCGCCGACGTGCTTGAAGCATTATGTCGGCTATAGCTATCCTCTAAATGGTAAAGACCGGACCCCTGCCTGGATAGGTGAGCGCGCATTGCGCGAGTATTTTCTGCCAAGTTTCGAGGCTGGTGTGAAAGCCGGCGCGCCGACGGTCATGGTCAATTCCGCGGAGGTGGACGGCATCCCCGGACATGCTAATTATCATTACCTGAACACCATTTTGCGCGGCGAGATGGGGTTTAAGGGATTCACCGTGTCCGATTGGGCCGACATCAACCGTTTATACACTCGCGATAAGCTGGCGGCATCGCCGCGCGAAGCGGTGAAGATGGCGGTAATGGCTGGCATCGATATGAGCATGGTGCCGTTCGATTACTCGTTTTACGACTTGCTGCTGGATTTAGCCAAAACCGGCGAGGTGCCGATGACCCGCATCGACGAAGCGGTGTCACGTATTTTGCGGGTGAAATATCAAAGCGGCTTGTTCGACAGACGGGAGCCGGCGTTGGCCGTAAAAGGCAACTTCGTTACGGAGGAAGCAGTTGCTGCAAATCGCCAAGCGGCGCGGGAAGCGATTGTTTTGGCGAAAAACGACCAGCATATTTTGCCTTTGAGCAAACAGGCCAGCATCTTGGTCACCGGGCCGGCAGCAAATTTGCTGAGCGTGATGAATGGCGGCTGGACCATCACCTGGCAGGGTTCTTCAGAACATTTGTATCCGCGAGACAAACCGACCTTGTTGAACGCCATCCAGCAAAAGACTAACGGTAAAGTGACTTACGTGGGCGGGAAAAATTTTAGCGACGAAATCAATATCGAACAGGCGGTGGCCCAGGCTCGGCAACACGATGTGGTGATTTTAGCGCTGGGCGAAAAAACCTATACCGAAACCGAGGGCAATATCGACTCCTTGCATCTCGATCCGGTGCAGTTGCAACTCGCTAGAGCGATATTCGAAATCGGCAAGCCGGTGATTCTAGTTACGTTCGGAGGGCGGCCGCGCATCATCACCGAAATTGCCAACAAGGCGCAGGCCTTGGTGTTAGGCTTTTTGCCGGGTATGGAAGGTGGGGCGGCGATGGCCGATATTTTATTCGGCGATACTAATCCCAGCGGTAAGTTGCCGATTTCTTATCCGCGCGATACTAACGATATAGTGATGTACGATCACAAGCCGATAGAGGCGTTCGAGAGCAATCAGTATCGGCCGTTGTATCCTTTTGGTCACGGTTTGAGTTACACCACATTTCAAACCAGCGGACTGCGCTTGAGCAAAGACAATATCGCGATGGGCGAGAACATCGATGTAATGGTTGAAGTGAAGAATACCGGTGCGCTGACCGGCAAGGAAACCGTGATGGTTTACCTACATGATGTTGCGGCTTCGGTGTCGCGGCCGGTCAAACAGTTGAAAGCGTTTAAAAAGGTCGAGTTGAAACCCGGCGCGGAGCAGACTTTGCAATTCAGTTTAACGCCGCAGGATATGTCGTTTATCGGTGCAGATATGCGGCGCATCGTCGAGCCGGGCGAGTTTGAGGTGATGGTCGGTAGCGAAACCGCTCGTTTCCAAGTCGTCAAACCCTAAATCAATTTGCGGGATTAATTCATGCCGGATCAACACACCCTCGGTAGCTCATCGTATGCGGGCTCGCTAACTATTCTGACCTCGCTGTTTTTTATTTGGGGCTTTATCACCTGTCTTAACGACATCCTGATTCCGCATTTAAAAGCGGTGTTTACGTTGAGCTATACCCAGGCGATGCTGATCCAGTTTTGTTTCTTTACCGCTTATTTTCTGATGTCGGTGCCGAGCGGTTATCTCGTGGAAAAAATCGATTACAAGGGTGGCATCATCGTGGGCTTGGCGATTGCCGGTTGTGGTTGCTTGCTGTTTTACCCGGCTGCCGGTCTGCATTCCTATCCTTTGTTTTTGGGGGCGTTTTTTGTGCTGGCGTCCGGGATTACCCTGTTGCAGGTTTCCGCGAATCCTTACGTAACAGTGTTGGGCGATCCGCACACAGCTTCCAGCCGCTTGACCTTGACTCAGGCGTTCAACTCCTTGGGCACGACGCTGGCGCCGTATTTTGGCGCGTTGTTTATTCTGTCGAATGCGGTTAAAAGTGCCGAGGAGATAAAGCTGTTCGATGCCGAGCAATTGTCGGCTTATCAGGCGGCGGAAGCGGCGGCGGTGCAGAATCCTTATTTATTGCTAGCCACGGTATTGTTTTTGATGGCTGCGATATTTGCGCTGCTGAAGTTGCCGAAGATTAACGAACCGGGCCGGCAAGTGGAACTTAGCGACACTTTTGAAGAGCTTGGCAGCGCTTGGCAATATTCGCATCTGGTATTGGGTGCCGTGGCGATTTTTGTGTACGTGGGTGGGGAAGTGTCGATCGGCAGTTTTCTGGTTAACTTTCTGGGCGAGCCCGATATTGCCGGATTGGCTGAGCAAGATGCCGGCAAATATGTATCGTTTTATTGGGGCGGGGCAATGGTCGGCCGTTTTATCGGTTCGGCTGTGATGCAGAAAATTCATCCCGGCAAGGTGCTGGCATTTAATGCCTTGGCGGCGGCCGGGCTGGTATCGGCGACGCTGCTTGGCAGCGGAACGCTGGCGATGATTACTATTCTGGCCGTGGGCTTGTGCAATTCCATCATGTTTCCCACCATTTTCTCGCTGGCTTTGACCGGCTTGGGCAGCCATACCGGTCAAGGCTCCGGCATTCTCTGCGCCGCCATTGTCGGCGGCGCGGTTTTACCGTTACTGCAAGGCGCTTTTGCCGATCATATCGGGATTCAGCATGCGTTTTTTATACCGTTAACGTGCTATCTGTATATCGCCTACTACGGCTATCGCTGCTTTCGGCTGTAATATCCAAAACTCAGCCTTTCAAGAATTTCGCGCGGTTGGGCGATTGCGTAATCAAATTCGGTATGGCGGATAGCGGCAGTTCGCCATCGGTTCCGCCCAATTTGACCGCTTCTTTCGGCATGCCGTAGACCACGCAGCTGGCTTCGTCTTGGGCCACGCACAGTGCTCCGGTATCGTGTAATTCTTTCATGCCGTGCGCGCCGTCGTCGCCCATGCCGGTCATGATAATGCCCAGTACGTTTTTGCCGGCGGCTTGAGCAGCGGAGCGGAACAGTACGTCCACGGATGGGCGGTGGCGGCTGACCAACGGGCCATCCTTGATTTCCACCCGGTATTGGGCGCCGCTACGACGCAGCAGCATATGCTTGCCGCCCGGCGCGATCAAAGCCAGACCGGGAATGACCCGGTCGTTTTGTTCGGCTTCCTTGACGGTGATCTGGCATAGGCCGTCCAGACGTTTGGCGAATGCGGCGGTAAAGGCTTCAGGCATGTGCTGGACGATGACGATACCGGGTGTGGTGCGAGGCAGTCGAGTCAATACGTATTCCAAGGCCTGGGTGCCGCCGGTCGATGTGCCGATCGCTACCACGCGGTCGGTGGTTTCCGTCATGGCGATGAGGTTGGTGGGGGCTAGTACCGCATCGGCAGTTAACTTTGGGCTGCCTTCCACGGGTTTACCCGCTGGCGCTGCCGATTTTTTCAGTCTGGCATGCGAGGCACCTTTGATCGCATCGGCTAATAGCGTTTTGGAATCTTGTAGAAATCCCTTTAGGTTGACGGTGGGTTTGGTGATGATATCCACCGCGCCGGCGCTCATGGCCTGCATGGTTACTTCCGCGCCTTTAGCCGTCAAGGTCGAGCAGATCACTACCGGCGTCGGATGTTCATGCATGAGTTTCTTCAGGAAAGTTATGCCGTCCATGCGCGGCATTTCAATGTCCAGGATGATGACATCGGGCCAATCTTTTTCCATGCGGGTCATCGCGAAAATCGGGTCCGGCGCGGCGCCGATTACTTTGATACCGGGTAGGCTATCGAGCAATCCGGTTAAGACCTGCCTGACCACGGCGGAGTCGTCGACAATAAATACTTTTGTGTCTGTCATAGAACCTTTGAATGTGCCAGTTTACTTAGAGTTTGTTTACCAGAATTCGGCGCTGCTTCTCGATTTTTCATGTTCGTCGATATTTTTCTTCCAATAGCGGCGCTCTTCGCTTTCGATCAATTTTTGCTGGTCATGATCGATTTTTTTGATAAAAACCGAATAATCGCTACCGACAAAATGTACGTTTCTGCCGATATTGCCGCCAAGACAAGCACTAAGCATAGGAATGTTTTCCTTTTTTAGAAACTCTTTTATAAATAAAACATTCAAATCGCCTACCGTTTCCTTACGATTTCGATCTTCCCGTAGCTTCAGTACATTGCCGCCACCGAAACATTTGGCTTTCAAGTTAAGGCGGTTTGCGCCTAGTTTCATCATGTCGTTGATTAGCAATTCCATCGCATAGATGCCGTAACGGCCTTCTTCGGACTCGATGATAGGTATGTTGTGAGCGTGGGAGCGATAGGCCAGCAGGAAATGGTTCATGCCGAAAATCCGGTTGATCGGATCGTATAGGCAGGCGGCTACGCAAGAGCCCAATAAGGTGGAAATGACTTCGGACTCCCGTGATGCATAGAATTCACCCGGGTCGAGAATGATGCGGCGTGTCTCTTTAAATGGCAGGGCTTTCATGGTTTCCGATATATAGATGGTTTGATCATCTTTAACTGTTCAGTGACCCTATGCAGGCTTTCCGAATGGCTGATAATGAAATATCCGCCGGGTTTCAGAGCGGCGGCGAGCCGTTCCACGACTTGTTTCTTGGTGTCCTGATCAAAATATATTAGGACGTTACGCAGAAAAACGACATCGAATTTGCCCAAGTATGGCGGGAGAATCTGCATAAGATTAACCTGTTCGAAACTGACCCGGCTACGCAGTTTGGCGTCCACCCGAAAATGACCTTCATGACTGCGAACGCCTTTTAAACAGTATTTTTCCAACAAGCGCTTGTCCATGTGCTCCAGTCTATCCAGCGGATAAATGCCTTGCCGGGCGATCTCCAACACTCTGGTGCTTAAATCGGAGCCGAAAATCTCCCAATTACGCGTGCCCAGGTTCTCCGCCAGCACCATGGCCAAAGTATAGGCTTCCTCACCGGTTGAACTTGCGGCGCTCCACACCCGAAACAGATCGCCGTGCCAGGACTTGAGGATGTTTTCCTGCATAAATTCGAAATGTTTGGGTTCCCGGAAAAAATATGTTTCGTTGGTCGTCAGAATATTGACCAAGGTTTGAAATTCGTTCGGATAGTTAGTACCGACGGCCAATTCATAATATTCGCCGTAACTGTGCAACTGATAGTAATCCAGCCGTTTGGCTAGCCGGCTGGCTACCATGACTTGTTTATCCGGCGTCAGGGCGATACCGGCATGATCGTAAATTAAGCACCTGAAACGTTCGAATTCGTTAGGTGTTATAGGGGCGATGGTAATAAGAAGTCCTCTGCTACTGGGATATGCCGTTTAATTATGTCAGCAAATAATTGCGCGAAATGCTTAGAACTTAACAATAACGAGAAACCGAAGATGTTAGTGGGTTGAATGCAAGTATAAAACTCTCTACTATCCTTGACATACCTGAACCTCAAACGGAATTCCCATGCTTCGTAAACCTGATCCTGTAGCCAAAAGCCCCGGCCCCCTCGGTTTTTATGCGTTAACGGTCGGTTTGGGGGTGTTGGGCGGTCTGCTGGCGTGTGTGCAAACCGGTTTTAGTCTGATCAGTTTAGGCGCAACCGTTATGCTGGGTTTTGCCGGTATTCTGGTTGGGTCTACACTTTATAACAAACAGCAATCCATGCTAAACGAGGTAAACAACGCCTGGCGTGGCGATGAAGATGTCAAGCTAAAAGACGTCGAAGGTTATGCGATAGAATTGGAGCGTTTGTTTTTGCAGGTAGTGCCGATACTTTTGCGGCAGGTACAAACGTCTAGGACTCACACCGAACAGGAAATTACGGTGTTGACCAATCGGTTTGCGGCCATGGTCAGCCAATTGGAAAGACTGATTTCCGGCGGTGAACAGGGGCGTCAAGGCCGAAGCGTCGATGTGTTGTTCAACGAAAGCCGAGATGCTTTGACCGCCGTTTTGAAGGTTTTAAGTCAAATTCAAGATGTTGAACATGCGGTTGTCGACGAAGTGCGCAAGCTTTCCGCGCACACAGGACAATTGGATATGATGGCGCAGGAAGTACGCAAGGTGGCGGAACAGATCAATTTGTTGGCGTTAAATGCTGCGATCGAGGCCGCTCGTGCCGGTGAAAACGGCAGAGGCTTTGCGGTGGTTGCCGACGAAGTGCGTAAGCTCGCGGGTTTTTCGTCTTCTACTGGCGAAAAGATCAGCCATGCGATAGAAGATATCAATAAGGCTATGGCTTCGACATTGAAAATGTCTGAAGCATCCGGTTCTTCTGATGACAAGTCGATACGGGATGCAGAGCACGCCATTCGAACGGCATTGGACGATTTACGGGTAGCCTTGAACATGTTCAGAAACGATGCAGACCAGCTGCGCGGCAATAGCGCGCAAATCCGAGATGAAATTTTCTCGGTTTTGACGGCATTCCAGTTTCAGGATCGCGTTAGTCAAATGTTGTCCCATGTCGAACATAACTTAAATAGTCTGCAGAGCGCGGTCGATGCTACGCGCAACAGCGGCGAGCGGCAGGCCAACAGTCTTGACGTCAGCGCGACTTTGTCGAGAATGGAGCTGAGCTACACCATGCCGGAAGAGTTGCTTAATCACTCTTCGTCTTCGGCGGTGAGCCATCAGAACACATCGAGTAACGACGATATTACATTTTTCTAAATTTGACGAAGGGTTAAGTAATGGCTAAAACGATCATGATAGTTGATGATTCGGCATCTATCCGGCAAGTTGTCAGTATTGCTTTGAAGGGTGCCGGCTACGATGTTATTGAAGCTTGTGACGGCAAAGATGCGTTAAATAAATTAACCGGACAAAAAATCAATCTGATCATCACCGATGTCAATATGCCGAATATGGATGGCATCACATTCGTGCAGGAAGCTAAGAAATTGCCGGCCTACAAATTTACGCCGATGATGATGCTGACTACCGAAGCCGCCGACGATAAAAAACAGGCAGGTAAGGCGGCCGGTGCGAAAGCCTGGCTGACCAAACCGTTTCAGGCTCCGACTTTACTCGACGCGGTGTCCAAATTAGTTCTGCCTTAAATGAATCCCACTGCACAAGGGGAATACCTTGGCTATTGAAGTTAAACAACAAAAAAAAGGTGTTATCCATTTAGCCATTCAGGATGAAATGACGATCTATTCCGTGCTGGAGCACAAGGGACAATTGTCGAATTATCTGAAGTCCGCCAAGGAAATGCATATCGATCTGGCGCAGGTTACCGAAATAGATAGTGCCGGTTTGCAGTTATTGCTGTTTCTCAAGCAGGAAGCAGTGAGTCGGGGGATTGCTCTCAGCTTGACGCAACACAGTGAAGCAGTGGTTGAAGTGTTGGAATTGCTCAATCTCAGCAAACATTTCGGTGATCCCATTGTGATCTCCGCCGACTGGAAATCATCATGAGCGAATTAGATGCCGCTTTAACCGTTTTCGCGCAAGAAGCCGAAGAGCTCTTGACGGACATGGAAGATGCTTTATTGTCCCTGGAGACCAAGCCGGACGACAGCGAAACCATTAACAGTCTGTTCAGAGCCATGCATACCATCAAAGGCTCCTCCGGTTTATTCGCGTTTAACCCGATTGTGGCGTTTACCCATGAGGCGGAATCGGTATTAGACAAGGTGCGTCATGGTGAGCGGGCTATTGATCCGGAGCTGATCTCAATACTATTGGAGAGTAAGGACCATACTTCCAAACTAATCGAACATTGTTTGACTCAGCAAAACGCCCCGTTACCCGCTAATTTGGTGGCAGTCGGCGCGCGGCTGATCGAAGCATTAAGCGGTCGACAGTTCACCGGTATGCAGGCGGCCGAGGATAATGTTCAATTGGAAAGCGAAGGCGGCGGCGAAATATCGGTTGACGACAATTGGCTTATCTCATTGGAATTTCAACGCGATGCGTTTCGCAACGGCATGGATCCGCTTTCGTTTATCCGTTATCTTAGGACCTTGGGAGAAATCAAACAGATCCTGACTGTTGCCCCGGATATGCCGACAGGCGACGAGATGGATCCGGAAAATTGTTACTTGCATTTCAAAATAGCTTTTCGAAGCGAGGCTAATAAACAAACCATAGAAGCTGTCTTCGAGTTTGCCGCGGACGATTGTGATATTAAAATTTTGCCACCCAACTCCAAGTTGGAAGAGTATGTGAAGCTGCTGAATGCTCAGGATGAGACTCATGTTAGGCGCTTGGGTGACATGTTGGTGCAAGTGGGCGCCTTGACGCAGAACGATGTCAATCATGCCTTGCAGAGCCAACAGGTTGCGTCCGAGACGGAAGATAATGCGCAGGCTAAACCCTTAGGTGAGATTTTAGTCGAGCAACATGTGGTGCAACAGCCTTTGGTTGATCAAGCCTTAAAAAAACAGGAACAGACCAAGCAAAAGTTAGCGAGCGAAGCCAATTACATTCGGGTGGATGCGACCAAGCTGGGACATTTGATCGATTTGGTAGGCGAGCTGGTGATTTCCAGTGCGGCGATGAATCTGATCGTCGAGCGGCACAGTCTTAGCGATGCCGGCGACGTGGCGGCCACCATGAACACTTTGGTCAGCAGTATCCGCGATACCGCCCTGGAACTGCGCATGGTACAGATTGGCGAAACCTTTTCCCGGTTTAGGCGGGTGGTGAGGGATGTTAGTAAAGAGTTGGACAAGGAAATCGAGCTTTACATCAGCGGCGGCGAAACCGAACTGGATAAAACCGTTGTCGAAAAAATTAACGATCCGTTGACTCATTTAATACGCAACGCGCTCGATCATGGTATCGAAAGTCCAGAGCAGCGTCTCGCAGCCGGTAAGGCGGCTCAGGGTACGGTGCAGCTAAATGCCTATCATGAATCGGGTCACATAGTAATTCAAATTGCCGACGACGGCGCCGGCCTGAACAGCGATAAAATTCTCGCCAAGGCCGTCGCCAGCGGTTTGATAAAGCCGGATCACGAGTTATCGCAATCTGAAATACACAATCTCATTTTTGCCGCCGGACTTAGTACCAAGGATCAAGCCACTAATTTATCCGGGCGCGGCGTCGGCATGGATGTTGTGAAAAAAAATATCGAAGCGTTACGCGGTTCTGTGGAGATCGATAGCATAGAAGGACAGGGCACCACTATATCCATTCGCTTGCCCCTGACCCTGGCGATTATCGACGGTTTTATGGTCGGTACAGGTCAGGATCGCTACATCATTCCGTTGAGCATGGTTGACGAATGCATAGAGATGAATCCTAATGAGTGCGAGATCGATGACATACAGCATTACATCAATTTGCGCGGTCAGGTACTGCCGTATTTACGCCTGGGTGATTATTTCCATAACCGGATTGCCGATACCAATCGCAAACGCGAAAGCGTGGTGGTGGTCAAATCCGGGCAAACCAAAGCCGGGTTTGTTGTTGATGAATTACACGGTGAGCATCAAACCGTGATCAAGCCGCTAGGTAAGGTTTTCGAAAGACTGATAGGCATTACCGGTGCCACGGTATTGGGCGACGGCAATGTGGCGTTGATTTTAGACGTACAAGGTTTAATTCAAGCGGCTATCAAAAATACAAATCGACCTGTCGCGTTCATAACGTCGCAGCGAATACAGTAAGTCAACGTTTGCTCACAGTTACAAATTCCGATTAGAGGGAACAGCACATGAACATTAACGACCTTAAAATAAAAACAAAAATCCTGACGGGAGCGATGTTGCTTGTGACCATAACCATTGGCTTTGGCTTGCTGTCAAAGATATACATCGGCGACGTTTCCAGCGCTCTATTCGGTATTACCGATAATAACGGCAAATCGGTGGAATATGCCACAGGGGTGGAAAGATCGGCGCTCAATACGATATTGGCACAACGGAACTACCGGATTTCAGGGAAAGATGAAGATTCTGAAAAAGTTGTCGAGAACATAAAAAGCGTATTAGCCTATCTCGATAAAGTGGATCAGGTGGCCAAACAGCATAATAATACCGAGTTACTTAACCAGTCCAAAGTGGCACGAGAAGCGACCGCAAAATTTAGCGAAAAATTTCGTGCGGTAGATGCTGCGGTTAAGGCAAACAAGTTAGCAGTCAAACAAATGGTGGAAAATGGCAACGATGTGGCCAGTGCCGCCAGCGACTTTTTGGACCGCCAAGTGAAGTTGTATCAAGAGGCTATCAAAAAGGGTGCTAGCGGCCAAGAGTTGGATGCTTATGTTCAGCGTTACATAGGCGCGACCAACATCTATATCAAGGCTATGGAAATTATGCGGGCCGAGAAGGAAGAGGTGAATTATAGGAATAGGGTGGCGTGGAAAAAAATGGAAGTTTGGTTACCGGAACTGATGACAGCTTATGACAATCTGCAAAAAATCGTTAACAGCGAAGAAGCGCTAAAGTTGATTGATACGGCACGTAGCAATACCCGGGAATATCAACAAGCCGCCAAAACCTGGATTGATAATGACGACCAATTGAATGCGGTTCGCAAGGAGATGCTGGAAGAGGGTGATAATGTTATAAAGCTGGCGCAAGCGGCCGAAGAAGCCGGTTATGCACAGCTTGGCGTAGCTCGGGACGAGGCGAAAGAGTTGGTCGACGAGGCCAATAAAATTATTATCGGTACCATCGTTGCGGCCTTGATCTTGGGTGTCATCATTGCAATATTTCTCGCCAATCTGATTACCGTGCCGATTACTATCGGCGTTAAATTTGCTAAATCCCTGTCCGAAGGGGATTTGACCGCGAAATTGGAAGTTAATGGCAAGGACGAAATCGGCCAGTTGGCTCAAGCCTTGCGTGATATGCGCGATCAGCTCAGCCAAGTGGTTGCGCAAGTGCGTTCCAATTCCGATACCTTAGCCAGCGCTTCTCAACAAGTCAGCGCGACAGCTCAGTCCATGAGCCAGATGGCGACTGAGCAAGCCGCTAGCGTCGAGGAAACCACCTCTTCAATCGAACAGCTTAATTCTTCGGTACAGCAAAACACCGAAAATGCTCACATCACCGAACAAATGGCGACCAAATCGGCGGGCGAAGCCAGAGATGGCGGCGACGCAGTGAATGAAACGGTTTTGGCCATGAAAAACATTGCCAAAAAAATCGGTCTTATCGAGGATATTGCCTACAAAACCAATTTGCTATCGTTAAATGCCGCGATTGAAGCGGCCTCCGCCGGCGAACACGGGAAAGGCTTTGCGGTTGTGGCCGCGGAAGTGAGAAAGCTGGCGGAAAGTAGCCGGGTGACTGCGGAAGAAATCAACGAATTGGCCACCAATAGCGTGGCGATTGCAGAAAAAGCCGGAAATCTGATTAGCGCGGTCGTGCCGAATATTGTGAAAACCGCCGATTTGGTGCAGGAAATCAATGCGGCATCCATGGAGCAATCCAGTGGTATCAATCAGATCAACGACGCGATGCGCCAGCTGGACAAGGCAACACAACAGAATGCCGCTAGTGCCGAAGAGTTGGCGGCTACCTCCGAGGAATTAAACGGTCAGGCGACCCAATTACAACAAGCGGTAGCGTTTTTCAAACTGGATGCGAGCAGCGCAAAATCGCCGGCCTCCGCTAAGAAGCCACCGGCGGCGCCAAATCGCCCATCTCGTAGCGGTCCCGCGAAAACGCATTCTAATAAACCGATTGCCTTTAATAGCGTTTCCGATGCGTCGTTGGATTTTAACGACCAAGATTTCGAACGCTTTTAGTTGCCGGAGGCCGGGCCATGAGTAATCTGATTCGAAGAGAAACCGCCAGTAATATTGCGGCTCAGGAACAGGTAGGTCAATACCTGACTTTTTTGGTTGGCACAGAAAGTTTTGCGGTCAGCATTCTCGATATTAAGGAAATTATCGAGATTGCCAATGTAACGCGAGTGCCTTTGACGCCGGACTATATACACGGTGTGATCAATTTGCGCGGTAGTGTTGTGCCGGTAATCGATTTATCGGCGCGTTTGAACCGTCGTCGCTCCGAGGTGAGCAAACGAAGCTGTATCGTATTGGTAGCAGTTGAGATGAGCGAAGGTATGCAACTGATAGGCATGCTGGTGGACGAAGTGCGGGAAATTCTGGAAATCCCGCCCGCGAATATACAACCCGCGCCTGATTTCGGTACCGATATTCGTACCGATTTTATTCAAGCCATGGCCCGGGTCGAGGATGTGTTTATTATCCTGCTGGCAATTAATCGCGTGTTGTCACTGGATGAGCTGTCGCTATTAAACGATTTGGCACAGTCTCAAGAGCATTTGCTCGCCGCAACTGCCGACTAGAAAACCTCTCTTCGTTGGAACCCGCCCCGCCCCGCATTGAATTGCGGGACTCTGCAACCGCATTAAGCATTTAGTCCCTGACGAGATTTTAAATAGTCTCCCAGCAATTTGTCTTCTTCAAGTATATGCACCAGCACCCAGTTGCTGACAAATATTCTAATGTTGGCCGAATGCCATTGTCGATCTGCTATGGTTTGGGTGATTTCGTTCAATCTGTCCAGCATCCGGTTATGAGTTGCAACATGCGCGGTATAATCCGGATATTCGTATGTTTTCATTAGTTGTTCTTCGGCTGCGAAATGTTCGCGAATATGCTGATAAAACAGCATGAATAAATGCGTTAATGTATCGCTACTGTCAGCTTCGACGATTTTATTAGCCAGATCGAATAAATGTTGATGCTGCGCATCTACTGTAGGGTGACCTATTTTGTAGTCGTCTTGCCAGATAAATTCGCTCATGATCAGGCCTCTGTGTTTACGGCGATGGTCGGGTTATCCGGTTATGATGGGTGGCCGGATTAGATTTATTTGTTGGTTTGGAAATAGTCGATAATGACCGCATCCTCTTCAACGATATGGGTAATCCACTCGCGCATGAATAGCAGCACGTCTTGCAGTTGCCACTGTTGTTGTTGGATTTTCTCGCTAACATCGACAAGTTTTTCCAACATCAAATTGTGCGTGTTTATATGAGTTTCAAAATCTGGATAAGCGTGAAGTTTCATGAAAGCCTCTTCTGCTTGAAAGTGTTCCCTAACATGTTGGTAAAGCCGCATCATATTTTTGATTAGAGTGTCCTGGTTTTTTGATGCCACCAATTCGTTAGCCAGCTCGAACAATTGTCTGTGCTGTTGATCTACTTTCTCGTTGCCCAATCGATAATAGCTTTGCCAAACGAATTCGCTCATCACGTTTTCCTGTTGTATTTGTTTTGTTTTATTGCATTTTGAAAAAACCCACTTCCCGCATTAATGTCCGGCTTTGATCGTTTAGCTCTTCCGCCGTAGCGGCTAATTGTTCGGACGCGGCCGCATTGTGCTGAATGGCGGTATCCAATTGCCCTACTGCTTGGCTGATCTGGCGGACGCCGACAGCTTGCTCGTCCGATGTCGTGGCTATTTCCTGTACAAGCGTAGCGGTTTTTTGAATGCTGGGTAGCATTTCTGTGAAGATACGGCCGGCATTTTGGGCAATGGTCAAGCCGTTGCCGGCCAGTTCGCCGATTTCGTTAGCCGTGTCCTGGCTACGGGTTGCCAACTTTCTGACTTCGGTTGCCACCACCGAGAAGCCCGCACCGTGTTCGCCCGCTTTGGCGGCGACTATCGAGGCGTTTAACGATAACAAATTGGTTTGATAGGCAATGGCCTCGATCAAGCCGATTTTTTCGGCGATTTTGTGCATCGCCTCTACGGTGTCTCTGATTGCTTGTTCGCCGCTTTGAGCCGATTCGGCGGCAGTAAGCGCTATTTTTTCCGTGGATTGCGCATTCTCGTGGTTGTGTTCGACCGAATCGGTCAACTGTTCCAGCGCGGCACTGGTTTGTTCGATACTGGCTGCTTGTTCGCAGCTGCTTTGGCTCAGCGTTTGCGCGGCATTATTCACTTCGTCGGATGCTTGAGCGATTTGCTCAGAACAACCGTGGATTGTGCCTATGACATCAGCTAGACGCTTTTGCATGGTCAGCATCGCTGCAAAAATGCCGACATGTTGCTCGGCCTGCGGCATGCCGCGCCGTTCCAATTTGCCGGCAGCGATATTGACCGCCAGATTATTAACCTGTAACGGTTCGCCGCCCAACTGGTCGGTGATATCCTTGCACAGCATCCAAAATAACAAAAAGGATAAACCGGCCACCATCACGATAAAAATACCGTTGAACAATAATTGACGGCTGGCATTTTTTTCAATCGCCTTGGACGAGTCTATCGTGTCCTTGGCGATATAGTTTTCCACATCCTTCAGCAGATTGATCTTACCGGTTTGCATCGTAAACCAGTGGGCAGGGTCTACGCCAAAGCCGCCTTTATCGGCATGGCGCAGAGCCTTGCTGCGCATTGCAGCGGTTTCGTCTATAAATTGTCCGCGCAGAGTGTGTTGTAGAAAATCCAGGTATTGTTGGGGGGCGACCGAGGCGAAAATGTCCAGATAAGTATTCTGAACGGCGATCAGCGTCACCAGTTTTTCATACATACCTGGGCCGAAAGCATCCTTGGCAAAGGTGTTGGCCAATACCGCCCGCTCGACGCCGGCTTGTTCCTTGCCCTTCAGGAAATTGGCGTAGGCATCCAATTTGTGATTGATTTGCACGTTGGTGCTCAATTGCGGCAATTGGGCGATGATGACCAGATAGGCGGCATTCAGATCGGAATAGTAATCTATCGTGGCTTCGCCGCTGGCGCGCAAGGCTGTGATAGACTGGCGCATCTCGTTGAGTTTGTCGATTTGCCTGTCCACCGTCGCCAGACCGGTTGTCAGATTGGCTGCGGTGGTCTCGGTATCGAATGTTGTGAGGAAATTATTCAGTTGTTTCAGTTTGCCGTCGGTGGCTAAGCGTTGTTGCTCCAGGTCTTGTTTGAATTTCTGGCCGCCGCTGCCCAAATGCCCGACCGACAGTCCCCGTTCTTTCTGTAATTCATGTACCAGATCGCTTGCGTTCACCGAAAAGTCCGCTAGAGAGATTATTCTTGCGGCTGACTGCATCTCCTGAATGTGGGCGTAAATCACGAAGGAGGACATGAGCAATAACCCGGCTAAGGGTATCAGCGATAGAGCGGCTATCTTATGGCTGAATTTAATGTTACGCAGGTCAAGCATGTCTACTCCCGGCGACTGTTTATGCTCTTCAAGCATAGTCTACGGTGCTTATACCTGCTACGCGTTCAGTAGAGGAGAGTCGGCCGATTGGCGCTGTAAGAAGCGGAAACAATCGGCCTGAAGGGCTTATCGATGTCTAGAACAAACCGCTAATTACGCCATCGTCGCTAATATCGATGCGTTCCGCAGCCGGGACTTTGGGTAAACCCGGCATCGTCATCATGTCCCCGGCAATCGCCACGATAAAGCCGGCGCCGTTAGCCAGGCGTACTTCATTGATTTCCACGGTATGGTCCGACGGTGCACCCTTGGCGTTGGGGTTGGTGGAGAACGACATTTGCGTTTTGGCCATACAGACCGGGAAATGGCCGTAGTTGGCTTGCAACGCTTTCAGCTCGGCAACGATTTTCGGGCTGGCGCTGATTTTTGCCGCGCCGTACAGTTTGGTGGCGATGGCTTCGATTTTATTCCACAGCGGTAATTCGCTGTCATAGACGTAGCTAAAGCCGGGCTCGCGGTGATCGACGATGCTCAGTATCTCCTGAGCCAGTTGGTCCGCCCCGGCCCCGCCTTGCGCCCAGTGTTTGGCGAGCACGCATTTAACCCCCAACGATTCGCATTTCTGCTGCAGCAAGGCGATTTCGGCGTCCGTGTCGAAAGTAAAATGATTGATGCTGACAACACAGGGCAGGCCGTAATGTTGGGTGATGTTATGCAGATGGCGTTCCAGATTGGCAAAGCCTTTTTCCAGCGCCGCCAGGTTTTCCTGGTTCAAGTCGTCTTTGGCCACGCCGCCGTGGAATTTCAACGCCCGCACCGTGGCGACCAATACCACGGCCGACGGCTTTAAGCCGGACATGCGGCATTTGATGTCCAGAAATTTTTCCGCACCCAAGTCGGCACCAAAACCGGCTTCGGTCACGGCATAATCGGCCAGTTTCAAGGCGGTTTTGGTGGCGGTGACAGTGTTGCAGCCGTGGGCGATATTCGCAAACGGGCCGCCATGGATGATCGCCAGATTGTTTTCCAGGGTTTGTACCAGGTTGGGTTTGATCGCGTCTTTTAATATGGCGGCCATTGCCCCATGTGCTTTCAAGTCGCTGGCGTAAACCGGCGTGACTTTATCGGATTTGTAGCCTATGACAATCCGACCCAAGCGTTCTTTTAAGTCGGCGCGGCTGGTAGCCAGACATAGAATTGCCATCACTTCCGACGCCACAACAATGTCGAAACCGTCTTCGCGCAAATAGCCGTTAGCCGGTCCGCCCTGACCGATAGTTATCTTGCGCAGTGCCCGGTCGTTCATGTCGATCACGCGCTTCCATTGGATGCGGCGCGGGTCGATGTCCAGTTTGTTGCCGTGATTGATATGGTTGTCGATCAGCGCCGACAATAAATTGTGCGCCACGCCGACGGCATGAAAGTCGCCGGTGAAATGTAGGTTGATGTCTTCCATCGGCACTACTTGCGCATAGCCGCCGCCGGCGGCGCCGCCCTTTACACCGAAGCAGGGGCCAAGTGATGGTTCGCGCAGGCAGATAATGGTTTTCTTACCCAAACGGTTTAAGGCATCGCCCAGACCTACCGTGGTGGTGGTTTTGCCTTCGCCGGCCGGAGTAGGACTGATCGCGGTCACTAAAATCAGTTTACCGTCGGTTTTATCGGTTAGGCTGTTGACATATTCCAGGGAAATTTTGGCTTTGTAATGACCGTAAGGGTCCAGATGTTCGGCGGGGATGCCGAATTTTTCGCCGGCCAAATCGATAATCGGGCGCATGCTTGCCTGTTGGGCAATTTCAATGTCAGACATGGTAGTTCCTAAAATACTCTGAGAAGTGTTGCAATAAAGCGGAGCAGCCGGCGGCTGCGATGGGCGGATATTGTAGAGTTCAAGGGCTTGGGCAGCCAGAAATTTAATGGGGAAAAGCCGGAAGCGCGTAATAGTCGAGGGCGCTTCCGGTATTTAAGGTTGTCGCGACGGACTACCCCCCGCAATGGCTGGTAGTGCTTATTAGTAAGTGATAACTTCGCTACCTTTACCCACTAACACCACATCCGCGGCCCGGATCGCGAACAGACCGTTGGTAATCACGCCGGGGATATTGTTGATGGTTTTTTCCAACTCGACAGGATCCAGAATGCTTAAATTATGCACATCCAGAATCTCGCAGCCGTTGTCGGTGATATAGCTGGCGCCGGTGTCCTTGTTCATGCGTAATTCGGGTTGGCCACCCAATTTTGCCAATTGGCGGGCCACGAAGCTGCGCGATAACGGCAGCACTTCAACGGGTAACGGGAATTTGCCCATCACGTCCACGCATTTGCTTTCGTCGACGATACAGACAAATTTTTTGCTGGCGCCAGCTATGATTTTCTCGCGGGTCAACGCGCCGCCACCGCCTTTCAGCATTTTTTTATGCGGAGTGACTTCGTCGGCACCGTCTACGTAAATATCTAGATCGCCGGATTGATTCAATTCGATCACGCGAATGCCGATGGATTGCAAATGTTCGGTAGTTTTAGCCGAGCTGGATACCGCGCCTTCGATGTCTCGTTTGAAATCGCAGTCGGCCAGCAGATTAATCAAATGTGTAACCGTGGAGCCGGTACCCATGCCAATGATGGGTACGTTTTTTAAATATTGCAGGGCAGCCTGAGCGACTTGTTTTTTTAATTCGTCTTGAGTCATGGTGATGGTCCTGATGGATTGCTCTTATAAATCTGACACGGCGTTTAACCCGTCATTGTATGGGATAATAACCGATTAAGGCTGATCTCTCAGCAGTTTTTACGCCGACGCGGCTCCAGGCGGCATCGCTTGCACAGCCCAGGTATCAACGCATGGACGGCATATGCGTCTGCAGTTGCCGAGGACAATAATGCAAAAATACATAGAAAAAATATTGCGGGCAAAAGTCTACGACGTTGCCGAGGAAACCCCATTGGATTTTGCCGCGACGCTGTCGGAGAAAATCAACAACAAGGTCTATTTAAAACGCGAAGATTTACAGCCAGTGTTCTCGTTTAAATTGCGCGGCGCCTATAACAAGATCGCTTCCCTGACGCCCGAGCAAACTAGTCACGGCGTCATCGCCGCTTCCGCCGGCAATCATGCGCAAGGCGTGGCTCTGGCGGCCAAAAAACTAGGGATCAAAGCCCTGATCGTGATGCCGAAAACCACGCCGGAAATCAAGATCAAGTCGGTGAAGGCGCGCGGTGCGAAAATCGTGCTGCACGGCGATTCCTACGACGACGCTTATGCACACGCCATGGAATTGGTCGCCGAGAAAGGCATGACCTTCATCCATCCTTACGACGACCCGGAAGTGATAGCCGGGCAGGGCACAGTGGGCATGGAAATCCTGCGGCAGCATAACGGCGATATCCACGCGATATTCGTGCCGGTTGGCGGCGGCGGGCTAGTGGCCGGTATCGCCGCCTACGTCAAATTCGTGCGCCCCGAAATTAAAGTCGTCGCGGTGGAGCCGGACGACGCCGATTGTTTGAATCAGGCTTTGAAAGCCGGCCAGCGCGTGGTGCTGGAACAAGTTGGGCTATTCGCCGACGGGGTGGCGGTAAAGCAGATAGGTGAAGAGCCCTTCCGCATTGCCCGGCAGTATGTCGATCAGGTGATTACCGTCAGTACCGACGAGATTTGCGCGGCCATCAAAGACATCTTCGACGATACCCGCTCGGTAGCCGAGCCGGCCGGCGCGTTGGCGGTGGCGGGATTGAAAAAATACGCGGAACAGCAACACCTGCTGCAACATACGCTAATCGCCATCGACAGCGGCGCCAATATCAATTTCGACCGCTTGCGCTATGTTGCCGAGCGCACACTGGTAGGCGAGCATCGGGAAATTTTGCTAGCGGTAGAAATACCCGAGGTGCCGGGCAGTTTCTTGAGATTTTGCAAAATGATAGGCAAGCGCAGCATCACCGAATTCAATTACCGCTATTTCGACGCGCGCATGGCGCAGGTGTTTGTCGGTATCAGCAGCAGCGGCGCGGAAAACGACCGGCAGCATCTGATTGAGCAGTTGGCCGAAGACGGTTTTCCGGTTACCGATATGACCGGCAACGAACTGGCCAAGGATCATATTCGTTACATGGTCGGCGGTCATGCGCCATTCGAGTTGAAGGAGAGTGTCTACAGCATCCAGTTTCCCGAGCGCCCAGGCGCGCTGCTGAAGTTTCTGCTGGCCCTCGGCAGTCAATGGAATATCAGCTTGTTTCATTACCGCAATCACGGTGCGGCTTTCGGTAAGGTGTTGATTGGTCTACAGATTAGCGCAGAGCAACGCCGCAGTTTTGAACAATGTCTCGGCGCGTTGGGTTTGGCCTATCATGAAGAGACCGGCAATCCGGCTTATCGTTTGTTTGTCGGCGGTAACGAGATTGACTAAGCGATGGGATAGGGCTTATGTCCTGGCAATGTGAGCCCAGATAGCCTCGCTAGAAGAATACGGCGAAAAAACCGTGGTCTTGTTAACGATATTAAAGATTAGGAAATATTCAATTTAAATATCGGGAAAAATTCCCTGCCATTCGCCGGGGCGTTTCCTGACAATAACTCGGAACAATTCCATCGTTATTTTTTGTCAGGAGACTTATGAAACATACCGCTAATTCTATTCGCCGGGCCATCTATTCGCTAGGTGTTTGCGCCGGTTTGACGCTGGCGCAACCCGCTGCGGCTGCCAGTCTGGATTTGAATTTTAACTATCGTTTAACGCCAGCCGTTGGCGATTTGGGTATCACCATCGCCACCGCGCATTTTAAGGATATCGTTTCCGGTAATGGTTATTCCGGCATTGATCTGGTATTGACCAATGTCGCCTCCAATGCCCTGCCTGGCCAAGGGGCTACTAGTTACATCTCGGGTTTACTGCTGGCGTTCGATTACGACGATGCGGACTTGCCTAGCATTTTGGTCGAACAATTTACCGACGATACAGCGCAATCCGATCGTTGGGAACCCCAAGAAGACGTAGCCACGGTCGATGGTTTCACTTTTACCAGCGAATTGGGTTTTCCCCGTTCCGAAACATCGAGCACTCTCGGAGCCAGATTGGGCGTCGGCGAAAAAGCACATATCCAATTCTGGAATGATGGCGGTTCCTTGCCGACCGCTCTTTCCGTTGCTTCCTTGGTTGAAGCGATTCGCGGCTCTGCCGCCAATCCGAGCGTGCCGGATATCTTTGCCGCGGTCAAAGTGCGTAGTGCGCCGAATTTGAGCGGCAGTGGTAACTTCGAAGTGATCGAATCGGTACCGACGGTGGTAATCGGCGGAGTGTTACCGGTCACCGCGCCAGTTCCGGTGCCGGCAGCCCTGCCATTGTTCTTGTCGGCCCTGGCGGGTTTCGGTCTTCTGCAACGCCGTCGTTCAGCCTAACGTCTCCCTAAAACCCCTGTGCGGAATCGCCACGGCCGCATCCGGCCGGCGGCGGTGCCACGCCTTTAGTTTGGTTTAGCCAATCCACTAAAATCATTATACGGAAACCACTATGAACAAAGTTTTAACGTCTCTGGCTTTTACCAGTGCGCTGCTGGCCAGCGTCTCCGACGTTGCCGCTAGTAGCAGTACCCTAAGTTTCAATTACATTGCCAATAATTTATACGGCAATGCCGGTGTGGCTTCAGTCGCCACTTTGACTGTAACCGACTTGGCCGATTTAGGATTGAACGGTGAAGGTTACGGCGGCGTGCGTTTGCAACTTACTGCCGGGAATTTAAATCAATTTTCATCCGGTGCGGCCGGCAGCAAAATCTGGATATCGTCCTTTGAATTAAATTTTCCGGGTACATCCCTGGATAACGGTTATGACTTCAACAATCAGCACTGGTCGCATGTTAGTGGTGTCAATCTGGCGCCCGTAACATCCGGTGGGTTGAGCGGCGGTATTGAATGGCAGGAAGACGGTGCGACTAACGGTTGGGGCGCGACGGCGGGGGACCCGGCATTTGGGCAAGAATACAATTTCACTGCGGAAACCCTGCTGCAAGGGTTGAGCAGCACCATAGACATATACAATTCGGCGGGCTTCGGTGGCATCAGCGTGGCGAATTTGCTGAATCCCGCCAACTATGTGAAGAACGCCGCCGCGTCGACTCAGCCGTCGGCTTTAGGTTGGATCAAACTCCGCGGCACCGGCAACGCCAATCCCAGCTTACGCGGCATAGCCAGCTCCGGTTTTTGGGGTAATTCGGCGACAGGGGGCAATCCGCAACAGAACCGGCTGGATGTGTTGGCTACCGCTCCGGTACCGTTACCCGCCGCACTGCCTTTGTTTCTGAGCGCTTTGGCTGGCATGGGCGCGTTAGGGCGTCTTAAAAAACGCAGTTAAAACTCAGTTCCTCGCTCCCTTTGGCTGGGCCACATCGATTGCTCGGTATGCCCAGCTTTTTTTAGACAGTCTGTTTGATATGAAACAAGTACAAAAACTGGGTCAAGTGTCGGCGTTATCGTTAGTGGTTGCATTTGCCGGCCGGATATCGCCGGTATTGGCTGAAAGTACGGAGGATGACGCACTGGACGCGGT
This sequence comes from uncultured Methylomonas sp., assembly GCA_964529085.1. Classification (GTDB taxonomy): domain Bacteria; phylum Pseudomonadota; class Gammaproteobacteria; order Methylococcales; family Methylomonadaceae; genus Methylomonas. The sequence goes on from CAZGUM010000007.1 coordinate 31,704, forward strand.
GGAAGTGGTCTCGGTTACGCCGTTACACGGTATAGGACTGCCGAAGGATAAAATCCCGTCAAATGTGCAGACAGCGACCAGTGCCGATCTCGATCGCAGCGAGGTGCTGGATTTGACTAGTTATATGAATAGGAACTTGGGTAGCGTAACGATCAACGCCGCGCAGAACAATCCCTTACAGCCGGACTTCAACTTTCGCGGTTTCACGGCATCCCCGTTGCTGGGCTTGGCCCAGGGCTTGACGGTGTATGTCAACGGCGTACGCTTTAATGATCCTTTTGGCGATACGGTCAACTGGGATATGTTGCCGGAATCGATGATACATAGCGTCAATTTGTTCAGCGGCGCCAATCCCTTGTTCGGCTTGAATACCCTGGGCGGTGCAATTTCTATCGAAACCAAAAACGGCTTTAATTCGCCCGGTCACGAGCTGGAAGTTTACGGTGGCGCATTTGGGCGAAATGTGGTGTCGGCGGAAACTGGTGGCAATAACGGCAGTTTGGGTTATTTCATCAATGTTCGTCATTTTGGCGAAGACGGCTGGCGCGATGCATCCCCGTCCGAGGCCTTGAATGTGAATGGCTCCTTGGGATGGCGCGGCGAGCGTTCTACGTTGGATTTGCATGTTTTGTACGGCGATAGCAATCTGGTCGGTAACGGTGCTATTCCGGTGGAGTTGCTGGGGCAGAATCGGGAGGCCATTTTCACGTCGCCCGACATTACCCGGAACGACATGAAGTCGTTTACCTTGGAAGGTACGCATTGGCTGAACGACAAAATGCAATTTTCCGCTAACGGCTTTTATCGGGACACCGTTACGCATGCGTTCAATGGTGACGGCAGTATTTATCTGGACGGTTCGGGCGCGCCCGACGATGGCGTACCGTTGGGCAGTTTCGGCGTATTCGATGCCGGGTTGGGTGAAGTGGGCCCCGCGTATGCTTTGTTCCCGAGCAATAATGAGTTTTTCAGTACCTTGGCTCATGCCGGCGTTACTCTGGAATCGCCAACGCCGGGCGAGCCTTGGATGTACGCTAATAACCAGATCGATTCTGCGGTCAACCCGGCAACCGGCAATTTAATCAAGGATGATTATGTGTTGCGGGATCAAAACGGCAATGCGGTAGGCTACGATGATCCCAGTCGGCCTTTGAATGCAGTAAACAACATCAGCAAACGCGGCCAGAAAACCTTTGGCGGCACGGCGCAAACCACAATTCAACACAAGTTGTTCGGCTTGAACAACCAGTTGATTTTGGGTGCCGCGTATCAGCGCGGTTTGGTTAATTTTACTTCCGAAGTGGAAATCGCGCGTTTGCTGCCCAACCGTAGTACGCAGGGTACTGGTTTATTCATTCCTGCCGATGCAACCGGAATGGGCGGCGTCACTAGCACCACCTCGGGCTTCGTGCACGATACATTGGATTTGACCGATACGCTGAGCTTAACTGCCGGCGGTCGCTACAATTACACCAATGTGCAGATCCGCGATATGTTAGGTAATGGACCGGAATTGAATGGCGACCATTACTTCCAGCGCTTCAACCCCTCCGCCGGTTTGACCTGGAAAATCAGCGATAAGGTCACTGCTTACGGGGGGTATAGCGAATCGGCGCGGGCGCCGACCATTGTCGAACTGGCCTGCGCCGATCGCGAAGCGGATTGTCGCTTGCCCAACGCTTTTCTGGCCGATCCTCCATTGGATCAGGTAGTGGCGGAAAGCTTCGAAGCCGGTTTGCGCGGTGCGTTTGGCAAGACCTTGGCCTGGAATCTAGGCATATTTCATACTATTAACCGTAAGGACATCATTTTTCAGGCGACGGGTGGGGCCACGTCGAATATCGGTTTTTTCGACAATATTGGCGACACCCGGCGCATGGGGCTCGAGGCCGGTTTGTCGGGATTAGTGTTTGATGACTGGCGCTGGTTTTTGCGTTATAGCCTGGTCGATGCCACTTTCCGAAACAATTTCTTTGTTAGCAGTCCAACCCATCCTAATAAGATTGAAACTTGGGATGCTACCGATTACACCTATAGCGCGGTCATTCCAGTGGAGAAGGGAGATCATATCCCCGGTATCGCCAAGCACTCCTTGAAAGTAGGCTTGGACGTGCCGGTGACCAGGGATTTGGCGGTGGGTGCGGACGGTGTGTTCAACACAGGCCAATATTTGCGTGGCGACGAAGGTAATTTTCTGGACCAAACCAAGCCGTATTTTGTGTTGAACATTCATGCTAATTATCGGATTACCGATCATCTCAGCGCTTTCATGATGATGGAAAATGCGTTGAATAGTAATTATCAAACCTTCGGTATTTTGGGCGAACCCAACGAAATCCCCGGCTTCGAGAACTTTCATAATCCCCGGTTCCAAGGCCCGGCGCCGCCATTTGGGGCTTGGGTGGGATTTCGTTACAAAATGTAGCGGTAAGTCGTATAACAAACAAGAGTTAACTCGACGGGTTCTGCATGCTCCGCAAGGCATTGCATAAGAGAGGCTTATGGGCAGTTTCTTGTATTAATGAGAAAAATTATTAACCACGGTTTGAAATAATTCTTTACTGCGAAATACTCTGTCTTATGTAAAGTGTGCTTATGCCGTCTTAATCAGATGGAGACATCAGGCCATGGGGCTGGCGTTACTTCGTGACAACCGTTTCGGACGGAAACAAGCTTTTTTGGCTGGGGGTAGGCGTATCGGGGGTTTTTTAAGTAGCATTTGTTGAGTCGTGACTGTCGATCTTTCTTACAGTTTGGAGGGTGAGAAAGTGTGGAATTTTTTCAAGTAGTTGAAAAAAATAGAAATATTGTTTTGGTATGAGTATTGCTTTAACATGGATAAGCAGTTTTTCTGCTAGAACTGATTTCCATGGGAGAATTTCATATGAGTCACTCTAAGACCGTTAGATTAGTTACAGCCATAATCTTCAATTACTTGGCAATCTTGTTGTTCGTACCTTTGCAAGCGCAGGCATCTTTGTTGGGTGATTCCGTCAACGTTAGCTTTCCAACCGACTCAAGCAACGACATCGTCACCGTCGTGGCCGGGCCGGAGTTTACTCATGCCGATTCCAGCAGTATCGGAAACAACCTGTTATTGGACGGGGAGTATATTGATATCCTCGAAAGTGCCATTGTCTATCACGTTCGGGGTAACGGTAGTATCGTAAACATTGAGGGTGTCGACTACATCAGTCCAAGTTTCGCAAGCGAGCATCAATTCGTTTTTTCCGATCTGGATTTCTCGGGTATACCCAATGCCATTCTGACAGGGGTTACCGTTGCTCTGACCGATGTGATTAACGTCGAGTTAGCTACCGATGTGTTTTTTAATGCCGACTCTGTCACTCTGAATCTTGGTCGCATTCTGGTCAAGTACAATAATGACATTAATCCGAGCTTCGGTACTATCACCATGAATTTGCAGTTTGCCACGGCACCTGTGCCGCTGCCTGGCAGTGTGATTTTTTTGGTATCCGGCTTGGCCATATTGTCGCGCGGCTTCTTAACGCGGCATAAGAAGCTGGATATTGTTTGATTTTAAGGGAGATTTTGGTGTTGTAAAATAGCCTGATTGAACCAAATTTTCCGGCGCTTCAGCGTGCGTTTACCTTAATTATTTTAATTCGGCAAGTAATTGGTTAGTCATATTGATTGCTTGTGACAAATAGCCGCTACCGAATAAATTGAGGTGATTGAGAATATGGTAAAGGTTGTACAGGGTTTTTCGGATTTTGTAGCCGTTATTTAGCGGATACTCGGCTTGATAGGCCGCATAAAAATCCCTGCCGAAACCGCCGAACAACTCGGTCATTGCTAGGTCGGCTTCGCGGTCCCCGTAATAGCAGGCCGGGTCGAATATGATCGGTTGTCCTTGACTGTCCGCGGCGGCGTTGCCGCTCCATAAATCGCCGTGTAGCAGCGATGGGTGAGGGCGGTAATCGCTGAAAAAATCGCCAATTCTTGCCAGTAATTTTTCCCCTTGAGATTGCAGTGAGCTGCCGTAACCGTTTGTGGCGGCGAGCTGCAATTGTTTGCTTAGACGTTGTTGCTGCCAAAAACCCACCCAGTCGTCTTTCCTATCGTTGTGTTGTGGAGTTGAGCCTATAGTATTGTCTATAGGCCAACCGAAATAGGCTTGCCGTTGGCTATGTAATTGAGCAAGCTGTTGTCCGAACAGGCTGGCGCTATTGCCGTTTAACGATCTCAGTTCAATAAACTCCAATACCAGATAAGCGTATTGTTGAAAGTCGCCAAAACAAATTACATCTGGCACACGCACCGCGCCCATGCCGGCGAATTCGCGTAAACCGGCTGCTTCGGCAACGAACATGCTCGCCAAGTCTGCGCGGTTCAGTTTGATAAACCAGTCGATGTTTTCGGTCTTCAGACGATAGGCACTGTTGATGTCGCCGCCGCCAATGCTTCTCAAACTTGGGTTCTGTAAGGATTGCCCCGTTTGCGTTTCAAGGTGGCGGATTAAGGCTTGCATGTGAGAGTTTATTTGCCCCAACTGTCGCGTAATGTCACGGTGCGGTTAAACACCAGTTTCCCTGGTGTGCTGTCGGCGTAGTCCAAGCAAAAATAGCCGGTCCGCTCGAATTGATAGCGAGTATCCGCCGAGGCATTAACAAGGCTGGCTTCCACCCGGCAATCGATTAACACTTCCAGTGAGTTAGGATTAATACCATCCAGGAAATTATCTAAGGTGTCGGGGTTGGGGTGGCTGAACAAGCGATCGTATAAACGCAATTCGGCTGGCAGGGCGTGTTTTTCGGATACCCAGTGAATTACGCCTTTCACTTTGCGGCGTTCCGGATTTTTGCCTAAGGTAGCGGGGTCGTAGCTGCAGCGTAATTCGACGATGTTACCGGCAGCGTCTTTAATTACATCCTCGCATTTGATGACATAGGAGCCGCGTAGCCTAACTTCGCCGCCCGATACCAAACGTTTGAAGTCCTTTGGCGGATTTTCCATGAAATCGTCTTGTTCGATCAGGATGGTTTTGGAAAAACTGACTTCGCGGCTGCCCATTTCCGGTTTTTGCGGATGATTGGCTATTTGGTAGGTTTCGGTTTTGCCTTCTTCCCAGTTGGTTATAACCACTTTTAACGGTCTTAATACTGCCATCGCTCGCGGAGCGCGTTCGTTCAAGTCCTCGCGAATGCAGTTTTCCAGCACACCCATTTCGATCCAGGAATCGTTTTTGGTGACGCCGATGCGCTCGCAAAAATCCCTAATCGCTTCCGGCGTAAAGCCGGCCCGGCGCAGGCCGGAAATAGTCGGCATGCGCGGATCGTCCCAGCCATTGACGTGTTTTTCGGTGACCAATTGCAGCAATTTTCGCTTGCTGACGATGGTGTATTCCAACTGTAGGCGGGCGAACTCGATTTGTTGCGGATGGCAGGGAGTTTGTAATTTGTCCAACACCCAGTCATACAGCGGCCGGTGATCTTCGAACTCCAAGGTGCAGATCGAGTGGGTGATGCCTTCCAACGCGTCGGAAATGCAATGGGTGTAGTCGTACATCGGATATAAGCACCAAGCATCACCGGTACGTTGATGATGCACGCGGCGGATGCGGTAGATGGTGGGGTCACGCATATTAATATTAGGCGATGCCATGTCGATTTTGGCCCGCAATACGTACTGACCGTCAGCGAATTCGCCGGCGCGCATGCGGGTAAATAAATCCAGGTTTTCCTTGATGGAGCGACTGCGGTCTGCACTTTCCTTGCCTGGTTCGGTTAATGTGCCACGGTCTGCGCGCATTTGCTCCGGGCTAGAGCTATCGACATAGGCATCGCCTTGTTTAATCAACTGCACCGCATAATCGTAAAGCTGTTCGAAATAGTCGGACGCGTGATATTTGCCGGCCCATTTGAAACCCAGCCATTGCACGTCGCGTTCGATGGCTTCCATATATTCCACGCTTTCTTTTTCCGGATTGGTGTCGTCGAAACGCAAGTTGCAGGTACCGTTGTTTTCGGCCGCCAGTGTGAAGTTCAGGCAAATGGATTTGGCGTGCCCTATGTGTAGATAGCCGTTGGGTTCGGGAGGAAAACGGGTAGCGACTTTGCCGTTATTTTTGTTAGCGGCCAGATCTGCGGCGATGATGTGTCTAATAAAGTTGGATGAAACTGGGCTATCGGTAGCGGACATGTGCGGGTAACAGGCTATGGGGTTAGGTGGTTTTGCGAAGATACATGGCAAATATTAGTTTGGCTGCCATTTTAACGACTTTGGCCGGAATTCGTAAAGGCGGCGAATTAGCTGGCGATATATCTAAGTCGAGAGAAAATTCATTGTAACCATATGAAAATAAACATTTTTACTAAATTATTAGCACTCTTGTTAATCGAGTGCTAGAATTCGGTCATCGTTAATTTATTCCACCGGAAACGAGGGTGATATGAACAACAGCTTGGCTTTACCGATCAATTTATCGGTTGGGACGTTTGATTCTTATTTGAGCTTGGTAGCTCAAATGCCAAAACTCAGCGTAGAGCAAGAGCAGGAATTGGCTTTGCGTTATCGGGATGAAGGCGATCTGAATGCCGCACGCGAGCTGGTGATGTCCAATCTACGTTTTGTCGCGCATGTGGCCAGAGGCTACGCAGGATACGGCTTGCCATTGGCGGATATCGTGCAGGAGGGCAATATCGGCTTGATGAAAGCGGTAAAGCGTTTCGATCCCGACATGGGCGTACGCTTGGTATCGTTTGCCGTGCATTGGATTAAAGCGGAAATTCACGAATATGTGATAAAAAACTGGCGCATCGTTAAAGTCGCGACGACCAAAGCGCAGCGCAAGCTGTTTTTTAATCTGCGTAAATTTAAAAAGGACTTGAATTACCTATCGCAAGATGATGCGGAAGCGATCGCGGAAAATCTGGATGTTGATGTAAAGGCCGTTTACGAAATGGAACGGCGTTTAGACGGTCGCGACATCGGGCTGGAGCCGAGTACTGATGACAGTGAAGACCACGCGCAGGCGCCGATTGCATATTTGGAGCAACACGGTGCGGATCCTGCCCTGTTGTTGGAAAACAGCGACTGGGAGGACCGTAAGGAAGAATTGTTGATGGATGCAATGGCCGGTCTCGACGACAGAAGCCGCGATATTCTGGCTAGCCGTTGGCTGGTAGAAGAAAAAGCCACGTTGCACGAATTGGCGGACCGTTACCAGGTATCGGCCGAACGTATCAGACAGCTTGAACAAAACGCTATGAAAAAGCTGAAAGCCGCTGTAACGTTAGCCGCGTAAAAATAGGTTGGCAATTCTAAAAAACTGAGTATAATGTCGCTTTCTTTGCCGGGGTGGTGAAACTGGTAGACGCGCCGGATTCAAAATCCGGTTCCTTCGGGAGTGTCGGTTCGATTCCGACCCTCGGTACCATCTACTCTTCCAGAGTAGTCCAAAGAAATTTAAAAACCCGCTAGCCGCAAGGCTTAGCGGGTTTTTTATTGTCCAAAGAAAACCAACAAAATGCAGTAACAGCTTGCATTTTTTGCAGTAAGTCGAAATTCAGTAACAAAAGTTACTGAATTTCCGCTGCTGAGTTACTGTAAAATCGGGGGTTTGAATGGCAAAACAACTGCTTAAAGACATTTCAGTTCGCAATGCCAAGCCAGCTAGCAAAGATCTCCGTCTAAACGACGGTTCCGATTTGTATTTGCTGGTTAAGGCCAGTGGCGCCAAATAGTGGCGCTTCGATTATTCCGTTGACGGTCGTCGAAAAATTATTTCTCTTGGTGTTTATCCCTCCACCGGCTTGGCTGATGCTAGGCGTAAAGCGGACGAGGCCAGAGTGCTCGTAGCAAGTGGCGTTGACCCCAGCGATAGCCGCAAAGCCGATAAAACCGCTAGAAAAGATGCAATCGAACAGGAAATGCGCCTCGATGCCGGTCTGCCGCCAATCAGCAGCTTCGAATACGTCACGCGCGAATGGTTAGCTTCAAACGCTCACACCGTCCGCGACATTACCCGCCAAAAGAAACTTCGCCGATTCGAGCTGTATGTGTTCCCTGCAATCGGCCAAATGCCGATTGGCTAGGTGAAGTTGCTGGATGTTTTCGCCATCGTGCGTCGGTTGATTATCAAAAACCAATTGGAAACCGCGCACAGGCTGCGCTCTGATATCAGTGGCGCCTTTGCCTATGCCATCCCACGGCTTCACCGATTACGACCCAGCGCAAGCTATCGGCGCCCAGATGCCCGCGCAAAAAGTTACCCATAACGCCGCTTTAACCGATCCCAAGGAGGTCGGCCAATTGCTGCGGGACATTACTCACTATCAAGGCACCTTTGTTGTGCGAACCGCGCTCAACCTGTCGTTGTTGGTGTTTGGTATCGCCCAATTACGACGTGAAAGCCGGTAGCCTTTGCGGTTATCGATTTTTCTTTTGGGGCATATTTACCTTAATTGATGCATAATCACTGTTCGGTTGTTGTAGCAAACAACCGGGAACACACCAGTAATGGTTTTTTTAAAGTTAAGAGTAATTTATGGCAGCATTAGTACAAGGCAAAGTTAAGTGGTTCAACGATGACAAAGGCTTCGGCTTCATTGAACAAGATGGTGGCAAAGATGTGTTTGTACACTTTAGCGTTATTCAAGGTAGCGGGCGCAAAACCCTGAGAGAAGGCCAGAGTGTAACGATGGAAGTGACCGCCGGAGCCAAAGGCCCTCAAGCGGAAAACGTGACTCCTCTATAGTGGCCATTTGGTTGCTATCATAGCGAAGCATCGAAGCCGGGTAACACCGGCTTTTTTTTTGCAAACACAAAAATCCAGATTCCGGTAATGCCCCTAGTCTATTTTTATCCCTCTGTAAGCATCGAGTTTTAGCATATCGATCCCCCTGAAAATTATGCCTCAAATATCTGGCTCCATATCAAAACACACCGATTCTACCCGCAAGATCTCTACACTAAAGGCGTTATGGCCGTTTATGCGCCCGTATCGGGGCAGAATGCTTCTGGCTTTTTGTTTGTTGTGCTTGGGTTCTGCGACGATTCTGTTAGTGCCGTTGGCGTTCCGCGACCTGATCGATTTTGGTTTCGGGCAGCGGCAGACCGAGCAGGGTGGTTTATTGGGTTCGCTGAGTATGGATGGGCATTTTCTGGCTCTATTTGGTTTGGCCTGCCTATGGGCGTTGACGATAGCCGCGCGTTATTACACTGTTAGTTGGGTCGGCGAACGCGTGACCGCGGATTTGCGCAGCGCGGTATATGAGCGGGTGCTGGCCCAGTCCCCGCAGTTTTTCGAAACCTTGCAAACAGGGGAGGTGCTGTCACGACTGACCGGCGACACCACCTTGATCCAGACCGTGGTGGGCAGTTCGATTTCCATGGGCTTGCGTAGCGTATTCCAGTTCATCGGCGGTATGATCATGTTGGCGGTTACCAGCTTACAGCTGTTCTCGCTGATTCTTGGGTTGATGGTTTTGCTGGCTTTACCTATTCTGGCAATGGGCCGAAAAGTGAAGAAGCTGTCGCGCGAGTCGCAGGATAAAATCGCAGACGCTTCGGCGCTGGCCGGCGAGATTCTTAACGCGGTGCCTACCGTTCAAGCTTATACCCAGGAGTGGCGCGAAGCGGATCGCTTTAGCGAGCGTGCCGAAATCGGTTTTCTCACGGCAGTCCGTCGTAGCCGATTCCGCTCTGCGTTGACAGTCATCGTCATCACGGCCGTGATGGGTTCCATTATTTTCGTGTTGTGGATAGGCGCCAACCAGGTCAACGCGGGCGTCATGACCGGCGGGCAACTGGCTTCGTTCGTACTCTATGCCACGCTGGTTTCCGGCGGTGTCAGCACTATAGCGGAAGTCTGGGGCGACGTGATGCGGGCAACCGGCGCTACCGGGCGCTTGCTGGAGCTGCTGCATGCCCAACCGGCGATAGTCGAGACTGCCACACCCCAGCCTTTGGCGGATAGGGACAAGGCAGAGATTCGATTTCAGCAAGTCGGCTTCAGTTACCCGTCGCGCTTGCAAACCGCCGCGCTGGACGGTATCGATCTGACTATAGCGGCGGGAGAGAGCGTTGCGTTTATCGGGCCGTCCGGGGCCGGCAAGACCACGTTGTTCCAACTGCTGCTGCGTTTTTACGATGTTAGCCAAGGCACTATTCTTCTAAATGGTCAGGATATTCGCGACCTTTCCTTGCAAGAACTGCGCAGCAAAATTGCTATTGTGCCGCAAGATGCGGTGATTTTCTCGGCCTCCGCACTGGAGAATATTCGCTACGGCAAGCCCGGCGCCAGTGACGAGGAGGTAATGGCGGCCGGGAAATTGGCGCAGGTGGAAGAGTTTATTAAGCGCTTGCCGGACGGTTACCAAACCTTTCTGGGCGAGCGCGGCACACGGCTTTCCGGCGGTCAGCGCCAACGTATTGCCATCGCGCGCGCTATTTTGAAAAACGCGCCGCTGTTGTTGTTGGACGAGGCCACTAGTGCGTTGGATGCGGAGTCCGAAGTTTTGGTGCAGCAGGGATTAAATGCCGCGATGCAAGGGCGGACTACTCTGATAATTGCCCATCGCTTGGCCACCGTGCATAAAGTCAGCCGCATCGTGGTGCTGGAACACGGGCGTATTGTGGAATCCGGTTCGCCGGAAGATTTGCGCAAACAGGGCGGGCTGTATGCGAGGCTGGCGAATCTCCAATTTGACGTGCAATAAGCCGGCATAATTACTTTGTCAGAGCCGGTAGCTTCGGAAACGTGATCGCCCTGCTTATTCAGGTAGCGTATTTTTTCCAGCAGATAAGCTACTTTTTCCGATGCGAATATGTGTGTGGCATTTTCAATTTATACTGTTTCTGCATTAATTTTTTGTTCTCGCAATTCTTAACGGCCAAATCAATTCATGCGACATAAACTAATTAATTTTATTCGAGAAGATATCTGGTTGTTACATGAACAAAAGCTGCCGGGTGTCCAAGAAAAACTTATCAAGTCTTTAAAAGTTATTATTTTATCTTTGCAGGGTTTTGGAAGAGATCTTTGTCTATTGCGAGCCTCGGCCTTAACGCTATACAGTATATTATCGATAGTGCCGGTTATTGCGATGCTGTTCGGTATTGCCAAGGGGTTCGGCTATGAAAAAATTTTGGAACAGCAACTGCTTGAGCAGGCACCGAATCAAGATTCGCTGGTGTTGCAGTTAATCGGATTTGCGCAAAATCTATTGGATAGTACAAAAGGCGAAGTAGTTGCGGGTATTGGCTTGGTGGTGTTGTTTTGGACGGTTATCACCCTGATCGGCAATATTGAAGAGTCTTTTAATTATATATGGAAAATAGCCAAAGGCAGGCCGTTAGGCCGGAAATTCAGCGATTACTTGTCGCTGATGCTACTGGCGCCGGTGCTGTTGATTGCTGCCAGCAGTATAACTGTGTTTGTTGGCACCCAGGTAACGTGGCTGATAGGTGTGATGCGCTTGCCGGAGTTTGGCACTTGGCTGGTGATTAACGCACTGAGTTTATTGCCTTTGCTGCTGATGATAGGGTTATTTGCCTTTATCTTTATTTTTATGCCTAATCATAAAATAAATTATCGGTCGGGTTTGATTGCCGGTGCGGTTACAGGACTTATTTATCATCTATTGCAATGGACTTATTTAAGTTTGCAGATTGGTGTTTCGAGTTATAACGCCATTTACGGCAGTTTCGCGGCTCTGCCGCTATTCGTGGTTTGGCTGCAAAGTTGTTGGATCGTGGTCTTATTTGGCTGCGAGATGGCTTTTTTTATCCAAAATTATCAAACCTATCGCAACAATAACCGCTTTTCCAATTTAAGTTTTGCTTTAAAAAAATGCATCGCTTTACAAGTTATGCATTTGATAGTGAAAAACTTTAGTCAATTGAATGTGCCTTTATGCGCGGCCGAAATTGCCGGAAGATTGGTAGCGCCAATAGAGATTGTCCAAGCCATATTGTCTAAGTTAATCGTCGCACATCTTATTGCAGAGCTCAAAGACCCGGATGAAAGTGAGGAGATTTATCTGCCTGCCGTGGATATTAATATACTCAGTATCTTCTTTGTGATTAATGCGCTTGAGCAGTGCGGACAAAATTATTTACCTGACAGCCAGCAGGTGCCGAGAATAAGCGATGCGCTGGAGAGCTTTGCCGGAGTAATTCAATCATCGGCATATAATTGTTTGTTAAAAGATATTTAATTGCTCGCATCGGTTGGAGCAAGTCTCCTGAAGGCATTCCGGGCGGATTTTCACCGACTGACAGTCTCCAGGCGAAATTTTTGGTGTCAGTGTGGCGATTTTCGGGTCCAATTTTCGCTTTGTGGCAAAAAAATTAACTGCCTCCGTAGTCTGGAGCAAGATAAGCCAAATTGTTTTTCGGTTGTAAAAAAATCATTAAAAACAATTGGATAGTTAGGTGCTTTCTTTTAATACCAGATATTTTTAATCGTGGTAAACGATTATATTAGATAAGCATTTCGAAAATTGTCATAAGCGCTATTTTTCTGGCTTTGCGCGCCTTGACAGTCGTTAATCCGACAGCGTATCTTTACCGCAGTCATCTGCTGACCGGACCACCGGAAGCCAATGAATTCTTTTGAGTTCATTGGCTTTTTTTTGGTCTGAAGAAATTCAGAACGCGGTATGGCCTGGTCATTTGCCGGCTACAAGTTCGATCGGTCCGATGATTTATTACTCAAAATTGATGGCTTTCGTTGGGCACTTAAACAACGCATTGATCCATTGACCTTAACCATTATCCAGGGATATACCATGTCAGATATTCATCAAGCTCATACCGCGTTAGGCGACGTTGCCGCGCGTACATTGTCGAATGCAACGAAAACAGTACCTATGATGGGTACCATTACCCCGCGTTGGTTGGTGCATCTGTTACAGTGGGTGCCGGTCGAAGCGGGTATTTATCGAGTCAACAAAGTTAAAAGCGAAACCAGTATCGCTGTCGACTGCTCCAGCCTGGACGAAAAAGTACTGCCGCAAACCTTCGTCGATTACGAAGAGTGGGGCCGTGAGTACCGTTTGAATGCCGTCAACACCGTGTTGGATGTTCATACTCGAGTCGCCGATCTTTACAGCAGTCCGTACAACCAAATCCACGAACAGTTGCGCCTGACTATCGAAACCGTGAAAGAACGTCAGGAAAGCGAACTGATCAACAATACCGAATACGGTTTGCTGAACAACGTCGCGCCTTCGCAAAAAGTGCAAACCCGTAAAGGCTCGCCAACACCCGATGATTTGGACGAGTTGATTGCCCGCGTATGGAAGGAGCCCGGTTTCTTCCTGGCTCATCCGCGCGCGATTGCCGCATTCGGCCGCGAAGCGACCCGCCGCGGTACTCCGCCACCAACCGTATCGCTGTTCGGCTCGCAGTTCCTGACTTGGCGCGGTCTGCCACTGATCCCAACCGACAAACTGAAAATTGTAAACGGAAAAACCAATATTCTGCTGCTGCGCACCGGCGAAAGCCGTCAAGGTGTGGTCGGTTTGTATCAGCCTAACTTGACCGACGAACTGAGTATGGGATTGTCTGTCCGTTTCATGGGTATCAACCACAAGGCGATTGCCTCTTATTTGGTGTCCTTGTACTGCTCGTTAGCGGTATTGACCGAAGATGCCATTGGCGTATTGGAGAATGTCGAAGTAGGCAACTATTATGACTACTCATAACAGCGAATTGTCTGCGTTGGCGCAACAGGCGTTGAGCGGCGGGACTGTTCCTGACGGCTTGCCGGATGTCGCCGAGCTGACCCGGTTGGCGAATCAATTTTTTCGGGAGGTGCCGAACGCTAACGATGCGATCGACACCGTGCCGGTTTCCGCCGCAACATCCGAGTCGTTTAACACAGTGCCCGCCGGTTTTAATTCTCGGCCCGGTATAGACGATAACGCATTGTCGGCTCTGGCTTTGCGCAGCTTTGGTCTGCCTGGCTCTAACGACCTGCAAAAAGCGCTGGCAACGCCATTTGGCGGCAAGCAGCCTTCCGCGGTCGAAGGATCGTCGTATTATTTTATAAACAACGTGTCCGACTTGGCTAAGGCGGCGCAGATTCCCGGTTTGGGATCGGCCCATCCGGCGTTCGACGTTCATGCGGTGCGCCGGGATTTCCCGATTTTGCAAGAACGGGTTAATGGCTATCAACTGGCCTGGTTGGATAACGCTGCAACCACGCAAAAACCGCAGGAGGTAATCGACAGAATTTCCGAGTTTTATAAACACGAAAATTCCAATATCCACCGCGCGGCGCACGAATTGGCAGCACGAGCCACGGATGCCTACGAAGGCGCGCGCGACATCGTTGCTCGTTTTATCAATGCGTCATCGTCAGGTGAGGTAGTGTTCGTACGCGGTGCCACCGAAGCCATCAATCTGGTGGCAAAAAGCTGGGGCAAGCAAAACATCGGCGAAGGCGATGAAATTATCGTTAGTTGGTTGGAGCATCATGCCAATATTGTGCCCTGGCAACAGTTGTGTGGGGAAACCGGGGCGGTATTGAGAGTAATTCCGGTGGACGATAACGGCCAGGTAATTTTGGCCGAATATCAAAAACTGTTGAATGCCCGCACCAAGCTGGTGTCGTTCACTCAAGTCTCCAATGCACTGGGTACCATTACCCCCGCACAGGAAATTATTGAGTTGGCGCATCGGGCCGGCGCTAAGGTACTCCTGGATGGCGCGCAATCGGTATCGCATATACGGGTTGATGTGCAGTCCTTGGATTGCGATTGGTTTGTGTTTTCCGGACATAAAATATTTGGACCGACAGGCATTGGCGCGCTTTACGGCAAGGCTGACATTCTGGATGCCACCCAACCCTGGCAGGGCGGCGGTAATATGATCGAAGATGTCACGTTCGAGAAAACCGTATACCAGCCGGCACCCGCGAAATTCGAAGCCGGCACCGGCAATATTGCCGACGCGGTGGGATTGGGCGCGGCTTTGGAGTATGTCAGTAAATTGGGTATCGAGAACGTTGCCCGTTACGAGCACGAGCTGTTGGTGTATGGCATGCACGCCTTGCAGTCCATACCGGGGGTGCGCTTGATAGGTACCGCGTCGGAAAAAACCAGCGTGCTGTCGTTTGTATTGGCTGGGCACAGCACCCAGGATGTGGGTAATGCGTTAAATCAAGCCGGCATCGCGGTGCGTTCGGGCCATCATTGCGCGCAACCCATCCTGCGCCGGTTTGGTCTGGAGAGCACGGTGCGGCCATCGTTGGCGTTCTACAATACTTACGAAGAGCTTGATAGACTGGCGGGTGTTGTAAAGCGCTTGCAATGCAGCAAACGGAGTTTTGCGATTTAACGCTACCGCAATTCGCTGCTTTTAGCCGCCGAATCCACTTGGATAGGCGGCTTTTTTATATGTATTTGATGGCCGAAAATTACAGTTCAGGCCCCCACTTACCTCCGAATTTCAATACATCTGGTTGTATGTCGTTGGACAATAAAAAACCCACTAAGCCAGATAACTTGCGGGTTTTTAGTCTTCTTTGCATCTTGGTGGATGC
>CAZGUM010000008.1:0-26412 GCA_964529085.1 uncultured Methylomonas sp.
TGGCGCGCACTTCCCGGTACTCGGGTAAATAACGTCCGGCTTGGCGCATCATCCATACCGGAGTGCGCTCGACGGGCTGTCTTAACAGGGCTTTTAGGAATAAGTCGTTTTGTAAATTGGTCATTCGTTTCGATTGGGGGGTGAGAATCAGCGGCGGCTTTCTTTTTGCACTGCCCGGAAGCGCTTTTCCATGGCCTGCTTAAATTCGCCTGGCATAACGGCTTTAAGTTGCGTCGCTTCCGCGGCAGATTGAAAGGAGCCGTAAATTACCACGTATTTTTCTTGTTCGCCTTTATTGATAGGGTAAAACTTCAGGCCGTCGCGGTAATCGGCGTATTTTTTCTGAAAACGCAACGCCGCATCTTTATTGGAAAGCACCATAACCTGTAAAGTGAAGTTGCCTGGGGGTTGCGCCATGATCCAGTCCTGATCGCTGCCTTCGAATGCGGGTTTGGCAGGTTTGCGTTCCACGGGTTTAGCGGCGGCTTGCGCGGGCGGCTCCACTGTGGGTGTCGAGTCAGCGGCGGGTAGCGGTTTTTCAGGCGGCGGCTCGGGTTTGGCTGGCGCCGAGCCGGCATCGACTGGCGTGCCGGCTTTTTCGTTGGTAATAGGTTGGCTGGCAGATTGTTTTGCCGTGTCATTTGCAACCGGGTTGGCAGGCGCTGGTTTTTCCGGAACGGGAGGAACAGCGACGGGAAAATTAGTCGGCGCCGGTTCCGGCTCTGCGGCTTTAGGTTCGGGTAGGGCTGGTAACGGCGGTTGCGCGCTTGCTATCTCTTCCGTTGTTGCTGTAGACGTCGCCGTTGCTTCCGGCGTCGTCTGTATCGGTATGCTTTCGGTTACAAGCTTGCTGTCGGTTTGCTTGGCAATCGGCTGATCGACGGCAGTTGGCTCAATGCTCGGCTGCAACGGTAATAAAGATTTCACTGCATAGCCGGCACCGGCCAACACACCGGCAATTGCCAGCCACAAGCCTATACGGCTGCGTTTTTGGCTTTGGTAATTGGCCAGTTTGGGCAATTGCCCGAGAATCTTGCCGGGAATACCATTGGTATCCCGGTACAAATCGTCGATCAAACTATCGGTAATGGCGTTATAGGACACGATGGCGCCGGGTTGCGCCGACAGGTTTTGTAAATATTCGCCGCATTGTTTTTTGCTGAGCGGCGGTAACTCGATGAAATGGCATTCCTCCAACAGCTTGTCGGTACCGCTTTTAATGTGGAATTGATCGTGATTCATCGCAAACACCAGCCTCAAGCCCGGCAGCGAATCGGCAAATTCCATCAACATCGTGATCAGGCCGGGCACCAGATTGCCGGCATCGTCTATCAGCAGCACCACTTTTTGTCTGGCGCACTTGTCGCGCAATGCGCTCAGATCGAAAGCCGAAGCTTTGGCAATATTCAGGCCGCGTAATAAATCGTTAACCAGGCTTTCGAAGCTGGAATTGGCAGAGGCCGACAACAGTACGACTTCCCACATATCCTTGCGATTTTGTCCGACGGCAGCCAATAAGGTGGTTTTACCGATGCCTTCCGGACCGCAAACAATCAGCGATTGCTGCAAATTAGCTAATAAATGCAGCAGCAAATCCAGTTTTTGCGAGCGTTCCAGCGTGATCAAGGCGCGCTCGGCGTTGTTACCCACCGTGCGGCGCTGGTAGCTGTAAGTCAAATTGTCGTTATCCAGCATAGCTGTTCAAGGTTGCTTGCAATTGCACCTGATCGACATTGACAGGCAACGACGCCTTACCTAATGCTTCCAACAGAATCACCCGGATTTTACCATCGACATTTTTCTTATCCACAGCCATCAAATCGATATATTGATCGGCCGTCATTTGCGCCGGTGGCGTGACGGGTAAGTTTGCGGCCTTGAAGATGGCAACAATCCGATTAACGTCGGCATCGTTCAGCCAGCCCAGGCGGCGCGACAAATCGGCGGCAAAGCAGGTGCCAATGGCAACCGCCTCGCCGTGCAGATAATGGCCGTAGCCGCTACCGGTTTCGATGGCGTGGCCGAAGGTGTGGCCGAGATTTAGCGTGGCGCGCACGCCGGATTCGAACTCGTCTTCGCCGACCACTTCGGCTTTATTGACACAGGAACGCTCAATCGCATAAGCCAAAGCGTCTTTATCGCGCGCCAGCAAACGCGGCATATTCGCTTCCAGCCATTCTAAAAAGCCAGGGTCGCGGATCAGACCATATTTGATCACTTCAGCCAAACCTGCCGACAACTGCCTGTCGTCCAAAGTATCCAGCACATCGGCGTCGGCGATGACGCATTGCGGCTGATAAAACGCGCCTATCATGTTTTTACCCAGCGGATGATTCACGCCGGTTTTACCGCCGACCGAGGAATCGACCTGGGCCAGTAAAGTAGTAGGGATTTGGATAAACGCAATGCCACGTTGATAACAAGACGCCGCAAAGCCGCCCATGTCGCCGATCACGCCGCCGCCCAGCGCAATCAATGTGGCGTTGCGGCTAAATTTTTTGGCAAGTAATTGATCGAAAATTTTTTCCAGATACTGCAGGGTCTTGTATTGCTCGCCGTCCGGTAGGATGGCCGTTTCGACTTGGTAATCGGTTAAAGCCGCCTGTAGTTTTGCCAGATAAAGCGGTGCAATAGTCTCGTTGGTAACGATCAAGACCTGTTTGGCGCGAATGTGTTTGGTCAACAGCTCCGCTTGGGCCAGCAAGCCGGAGCCTATGTAAATCGGGTAACTTCTGTCGTTATTTAGTGCAACTTGCAATTCTTTCATGATCTTCTAAAGCAGCCTGGTATTGCTGCAAAATGGTTTTAACCACGGTTTTAGTGGGCAATACGCCGGAATCGATTTTAAAATCGGCGCATTCCGTATATAGCGGGTCGCGTTGCGCCAGCAGGGTTTGCAGACGTTGTCTGGGATTATCGGTGCGTAATAGCGGGCGTTGCGTATCGTGCTTGGTGCGATGCAGGATTTTGTCGATGGAGCAATGCAGATACACCACGAAACCGTTGTCCTTTAATGCGGTCCGATTCTCCGGCATTAACACCGCGCCGCCGCCGGTAGCCATTACTATCCCTTGCAATGCCGATAAGTGATGAATCACCGTTTGTTCCCGCATTCGGAAACCTTCCTCGCCCTCGTAGGAGAATATAGTCGGAATATCGACGCCCGTGCATTCCTCGATGACTCTATCGCTGTCATAGAACGGCCATTGCAAAGCTTTGGCAAGCTGTTTGCCTATCGTGGTTTTACCCACGCCCATCAGGCCTATCAGATAAATATTTGCCGCTGATTTCATTGCATTGGCTACTGGCGCTCAAAAAAACCCGAGCATTATGCCCACTTTTTGCAGGGAGTTAAATTTTATGATGCCGGGCGTTAGCTTTTGAGGGCTACTAAAAATTAAAGGAATCTCCTTCTGTCATCCGGAGAAGG
Source organism: uncultured Methylomonas sp. (assembly GCA_964529085.1). Taxonomy (GTDB): domain Bacteria; phylum Pseudomonadota; class Gammaproteobacteria; order Methylococcales; family Methylomonadaceae; genus Methylomonas. The sequence goes on from CAZGUM010000008.1 coordinate 3,431, forward strand.
TTGAGATTAGGGTGATAAAAATAGGAAATTCACCTTATTTAATTCTCCTCACCCCAACCCTCTCCATCAGGAGAGGGAGTCAATTTACTTTCACAGGCTAATGCTATTAAGTTGGAACATCCCCTCTCCCTCAGGGAGAGGGCTAGGGTGAGGGGTAATCAACTTCTTAATTGCCTCTGTTTTACAGGGTTTCTTAGCTCAATTAAAGTCAGCCGAATGGCTTCCATCACCGCCGGCGTGTCTCGTAAAACCTCATTATTCCAAAATCTCAGCACTCTATATCCCGACTGTTCCAAATAATGGCTTCTACTTTGGTCGTACTCCTGTCGATCGGCATGCTGTCCGCCGTCAATTTCTATAACCAACTTGGGTTCCAGGCAGACAAAATCAACAATAAATGGGCCGATAACCTGCTGTCTGCGAAATTTGCAGTCCAACAACTGCCGGTTCCTGAGCTGTTGCCAAATCGTGCGTTCGGCATCGGTTTGATTTTTGCGTAATGAACGGGCCAATTCTTTCATTGCAAAAGCCTTTTTTGGATTCCCTCACCCCAGCCCTCTCCCGGAGGGAGAGGGGGAATTCGCCAGACTACGCTTGGCTTGCGTCATATAGCTAGGAAAGTTAGCTCCCTCTCCCTTTGGGAGAGGGTTGGGGTGAGGGGAGATAAAAATTCCAGCAACATTCTCTGCCTTGCAAGCTAACAATACTCCCGATAGCTTTTGCGCAAATAGCCTATCCAAACTGCGCCGCAATCTGCCCCTGAATTTTTTCCGCCATGGCTTTACGGTCGGCAGCATCTCGAATGGGTCTACCCACCACTATATAGTCAGCGCCATTTTGAATGGCTTGTTCGACACTGACCGCGCGTTTTTGATCGTCGTCTTCGCGGTTATCCACCGGCCGGATGCCGGGAGTAATCACCAACAGCTTTTCACCTAACTGTTCGCGGATCATCGCCACTTCCAGCCCGGACGAAACAATGCCGTCGCAGCCGATCTGCAACGCACGCTTGGCGCGGGATAGCACCAGTTCACGCACGTCGCATCGAAAACCCAAGTCGTCCAGATCGCCGCGATCCAAGCTGGTTAATGCCGTAACCGCTAATACCTTTAAATCACCCTTGGCGGCGGCAGCGGCTTCCATGATGGAATCGTTGCCGTGGATAGTAGCCAGATCGACGCCTTTATTGCTCAAGGCTTTAATCGCGCGGCCCACCGTGGCGGGGATGTCGAAGAATTTAAGATCCACAAACACCTTTTTGTCGCGAGCCTTAAGCCATTCGATGAAACCGAAATAGTCCCCGGACATGAATAGCTCCATGCCCACCTTATAAAAAATCACAGCATCGCCCAACTCTTCGACCAAGGCTTGCGCTTCGGCGATGCTGGAAACGTCCAGGGCCATAATCAGACGCTCGCGGACGGGAATGGCTTTGTTTGATAAGAATGAAGTCGACATAAGGATTGTGAAATAAATTGTTTACTGAATTTTGGGTGGCATTTTTATTGGTGAGTTGGACAAGACCTGCTAGAGTGGATTGGCCAATTGTTGTTTTTCCAGCACATCCATGCAATCGGGAGCGTGGTGTAGCGAAAGAGGAAGCCGCAATATGACATTGGATACGTCATTGCGCCGTAATCTACCGTGCCGTTGGGTTTTCATTAAACTTTAATTAAGCTGAAATAAACAAGGCCTAAAGTTCTATAATCAGGCAAGCAAATGATGTTCTCATTAAGCTAACCAGTATATTTGATATGAATCAATTTCGCCCAAAAGGATTTATTCGGCCGCTACAGCCTGAATTGCAAAGCGTTAAGCGGGCTATGGATACCGCTTTAATTTTTGTCACACTATACGTCTCGCTCAGCATTTATGGTGAGCCATTCGTTCGCGAGTACTTTGGCCTGTTCATTGTTTGCACCGTATTGTTCGGTATTTTTGCTGAACACCAGGAGATTTATCAAGGCTGGCGCGGCGATCCTTTATTCGACGACGCCGTGCGCATCCTGCTGTCATGGGTGGTGGCTTTTGCGCTGATTGCCAGCAGCTTTTTTGTCTTCGATTTTGGGTTTGAATATTCCAGAGAAGTGCTGGAGCTTTGGCTGCCGTTGGCGCCGCTCAGCATCATCATGCTGCATTCGCTGCGGCGCTCGGTTTTGTCTTATTTGCGACGGCATGGCCTTAACACACGCAACTACGCCATTTTGGGCGGCAATGCCTTAGGTAAGCGCTTAAACACTGCCTTGGCTGAAATGCCCTGGCTGGGCTACCGGTTTATCGGTTTTTTTGACGACCGCATCGAGAACACGCAACGCCGACAAAGTGAAGACATGGTGGAGAGCATCGTCGGCAACTTTAAAGAGTTATTGGAAAGAGCGCAGCGCGGCGAAATCGATCACATCTATATTACCCTGCCGTTGCGGGCGGAAAAACGGATCAACCAACTGATTCGCGAGCTGGCCGACAGTACCGTTTCGGTCAATATCGTTCCGGATTTTTTTACGTTTAACCTGATGCAATCCAAATTAAGCAGCGTAAAAGGTATTCCGGTAGTCAGCGTGTTCGACACCCCGTTAAATTCCTCGATGGATGGCTTTTCCAAGCGGCTGGAGGATTTGTTGCTGTGTGCGATCATTTTGCCGATTATTGCGATTCCGATGCTGATCATCGCCATCGCCATCAAGCTGACTTCGCCGGGGCCGGTCATATTCAAACAAATGCGGTACGGCGTTAAAGGCGAACCGATTGAAGTGTGGAAGTTTCGGTCGATGTCGGTGTGCGAAAACGGCGACACCATTAAACAAGCCACAGCCAACGACAGCCGCGTGACACCGTTGGGCGGATTTTTGCGGCGCACATCGCTGGACGAGTTGCCACAATTTCTTAACGTATTAAGCGGTACCATGTCGGTGGTTGGGCCCCGGCCGCATGCCGTGGCGCATAACGAATATTATCGCAAGCAAATCCAGGGCTACATGCTCAGGCATAAAATGAAGCCGGGCATTACCGGATTGGCGCAAATCAGCGGTTGCCGCGGCGAAACAGATACCATCGACAAAATGGAAAGACGAATACACCACGACTTGGAGTACATTCGACATTGGTCGGTGGCTTTGGATTTGAAAATCGTGATGGTGACGGTTTTTAAAGGGTTTGTTGGGCAACAAGCGTATTAAATGGAGGCCCTCTCAGGCGCTAATAGTCAGGATAATAAGCAGGATGCCAAAGCAAATAAGGAAATCTTCCTGCGAATCGCTCAACATCAATCACAAGCCCAAAACCACGGAAACAGTTTGGAGGCCAAACGGTGTTTTTTGTTAAAAGCCGAACAAGCGATAGGCAGCCAATGCATTGAGCTGGTAATTGCCTTGTCGGCTAATCAACATTTGTAATTATTTTTTAGATGATTACTGAGCAAACCGGCATCCTGCAATGATCAAGCAAAACAGCGTCCCATCCGGACTTGAGAAATGGATGTTGCCACGAGAATTACGCCGTCAAACGCTATACCAATACCCGAAAAATGGGTAGGGGATGTTAGATGTTTTTATTCTCTTCTGGCTGGCGATGGCCCATTTCACAATGCCGGCGCAAACGTTAGTGATCGCTATTGCCAACATAGGGCCAGTACAAAATGGAACAATTTAAAGCTAACCCGATACTGGCCTTGTTGTTCGCGCTGCTTAGTATCGCATGGATCATAATGCTCTTGGCCGAGTCTTCACAGCCACCCGCTAAGATTATGGAGGCAGTTTCTGGATTAGACAAATTAGCTCATTTTATAGCATTTGGAATTTTAGCTTCACTGCTTGCTGGACTGTCTTTGTTCCTAAACGGTAAACAAATATCAGTTCTTTCTGCGCCGTTGTTAGGGGCAATTTTTGTTGGTGTATTGGAAGAAAGTTATCAATCGACAGTAACCGGGCGTTCTGCTAGCTTATTTGATTTAATTGCAGATACTTGCGGCGCAATATTTTCTGTAATCATGATCCGCTATATAGTTTTCTATTGTTTAGCAAAAAAAGGATAGCTTGCAGCCTAATGATAAATTAAATTCTGATATAAAAACCAGGTTGCTACTACTTTAGAAGACGAATTTAATATACTGTCAGCTGAGTTTGATTTTTTTTTGCATTTCTGTAGCCAGTTTTCGTGTTGGTTCTAAGTAAACGCATCTCTGAACGGATTTATCTGTAAATCATCCCGGACTAGTAATCTGGAAGTATTAAAAGATTTTTGAGATTAAAATATGAGAGAATTATTCTTGGGTTTGCTGATCGTGTTATTTCCGATTAGCCATATGGAAATGATGCCGCAACAAATACTTGGGATATCTGGGAATAATCCAGTAAACTTGATTTGGTTATTATCGCTTGTGGCGGTAATAACCCAAAAGAATAGTAGAAAGACAGTAGGCGATAAAGCGCCGGCCAACTACGTTTCTTATTTTAGCGCTAGTCTGTGTTTATTTGTAGGTGCCTATTTAATTGCTGCACTTTGGAGTGCTATAGACGTCGATAACATACATCCCCCATTGGGGCAAACCAAGCTAACCACGGGTAGTATATTCATATCTTATTTCTTCAAGCCAATGCAGATTGTTGTAACCGGTTGGATGATATATAAATATTGCAAGCTTAATGATACTAAATATGTTCAATTGGCTATTAAATTGATACCGTTGGTGATGCTGCCTTTTATTGCGTACTATTACTACAAAGGTGCAACCGCGGAAGGAGGCTATTTTTCCAGTAGAGAGTTTTTGTCAGTTAAAATGGGGCTGAATGCCAACGAAGCGGGAGGACTAGGAATATTGGTGTTGGGATATAGCCTTGGCTTATCTAAAGGTAAGTTTAAATTTGTAGATTATATTTCAATAGGGGCTTCCTTGTTGGTAGTAGTATTTTCTCTTTCAAGAATGGCGTTTGTTGCTACTGCAATATTATCAGTATTAAGTTTTAGGACTTTAAGTGCGGCACAAAGGTTTTTGTTTGTGATACTGATGGGGTCAATAGTCGTAGGATTTTCCTCGATGCTACTATCTAGGATTGAGTTTGGTACAGAAACTAAGAAAGGGGCGGTTGATGCGAATGCTCTTTCAGCGGGAAGAATAGATCATATTTGGATACCATCATTGGAAATGATTTCGGATCATCCCATTTTCGGTCAAGGTGTTTTAAGTATATGGAAAGGTAGTCACAAAAACACAGTTAGCAATCAATTAGCATTACCCGCCCATCCCCACAGTGCTTATTTGCAGGTCTTGCTGGATATGGGGGTATTCGGCGAGATAATCCTAGCGTATATGCTTCTAGCAATGTGGAAATTGGCGAGAAGTAAATTGTATTTTAAGTATACCCTGCTTTGTTGGGGCTTGATGGGGCTAACAGGGTCTACATTTTATCCTGACATATTTACCTTGCCGGTGTGGCTGGTATATGCATTAGCTGCGGCGAATGACTAAATTTATAAAATGAGAATACTAAAAATAATTAGCTCACTGGGTTATGGTGGCGCTGAAACCCAAGCTATTAATTTGTCAAAAGCGCTGGTTGCAGAGGGGCACGAAGTTTTATTGGTTTCTTTGAGTCAAGACATTCCGCGAGTCAAATTGATTGAGGGAACAGGTGTAGAGCTGTATGTGGAGGCAAAACAAAGAAAAGTTGATTTACGGGTTATAAAAAGCCTGAGAAATAAAATATTGGAATGGCAGCCCGATATTGTTCACGCCTATCTATACGATGCCGAGTTCTATGCGCGGCTGGCCACAATTGGTTTAGATGTCCCTCTAATTAACTCTGAAAGAAACGATAATTACAAACTTAACGTAAATCAGGTAATAGGAGATTTCTTAACAATCAAGCGGGTTGACGGCGTGATTGCGAATAGCTTCGCGGGAAAGGTTTTTGCCGAAAAGCGATATAAGCACCTTAACAGAAATAGGATTAGCGTGGTTTGGAACGGCATCGACCTTAAACAGGTGCTTGGTAAATTGAGAGCCTCTAATAAAAACCTTAAATTGGAGTTGTTTGGGCGAAGCGATATTGATTTGGCCTGTATGGTGGCGGCAATAAAGCCGCAAAAGAATTACATATTGGCATTATCTGTCGCGGAACGGCTTATTAAATCGTCAGACAATTGGCGAGTGATATTTTTGGGTGATAAAGTAACGGTGGATGCCGATCAGTATAAAAGTCAGGTATTCGAGTTTTATAGTCATTTGCCGAATAAGGATAAAATTATTTTTTTAGGCAATCGTACTGATGTTGTTGAGATATTAAGTCAATCGGATGTGTCATTTTTAACATCCGATCACGAAGGTTTTCCCAATGCAGTTTTGGAATCGATGGCCGTAGGTACGCCCGCAGTGACAACGGATTTTTCAGACATCAAAAAGATTTTGCCTAGAGGTTGGATGATTCAAGATGATGCCAATCCCGAGCAATTCGTAAATGCAATGAGTAGGGTTCGCCAAGAAAGGCTGGCTTTGTCTCAGGAGTCTCAGGACTGGGTGAAAGACAATTGCGCTTTAGACGTTGTCGCTCGTAAGCTGGCGGATGTTTACAGTACATTCCTTCAATAAATATAAACTACGGGTCCGTTTTGACTAGGGCATGAATAAAGCCGGCAATATAAAACACCAAGCGATCATATTAACGTTTGCCAGGTTATTTGAAGCCCTGGTTCAGCTGTTTATTCCTATCATACTGATTAGGTTTATTTCGGCGGATGCCTTTGGAATGTACCGATTTTTATGGTTGGTGGTTAATACAATTATGATATTGGCTCCATTGGGATTGCCGTTGAGTCTGTTGTATTTCTTTCCAAACTTAGATGCCAAGGGAAAGTCTCGCTATCTTAATCAGACGCTTTCCTTTCTGTTTTTCTCGGGTTTGCTTTTTTCCATAGTGGTATCCCCTATCAATACGTATTTGCCGGAAAACCTGGTAAACCTGCTAAATAATAACGAAATAGCTGTGCCTGTTTTTATATTTTTTTGGGTATTTACGCACGCAATTGATGTGGTGCCTAATGCCATGCAAGATAATATATCGCAGGCGTTGATTACAATCGCTCTGACCTTTATCAGAAGTGCATTAATTATATGGGTTGCTATATATTATGGCGACTTTTATCATATAGTCTTGTCTCTGGTTATATTCGCGCTAATTCGATGTCTAATGCTGTTTTTTTATGTGTCGCTCAGGTTCGACTTGAAAGCGGGTGTTTTCGAAAAGTCCGGGTTTAAGAGGCAGTTTAGGTATTCCTATCCTTTCGGGATTTCCGGGTTGGTGTATTCGCTACGGAAGCAAAGCGAGCAATGGATAGTTGCGTTCTTTTTTGCGCCGGCGCTGTTTGGCGCCTTTTCGCTGGCGACGATGATTATATTGCCTTTCGATATTATTAGGTCTAGCATATCGAATGTAATATTGCCGAGAATGAGTCATGCTTTTGCGCAAGGTCAAACCGATCTGTCGGTTCATTATAATAAAGTCTTTAATCTCGTTGTAAATGTTATTTGTTTTCCTCTGCTAGCCTTTGTCTACGTTAATTGTGAAGACATTGTGACGATATTGTTTGGCGTAGAATATATGAATGCCGTTTCGGTTATGAGAGTTTATTTGATCCAGCTTTTTCTTACCCTGGAGATTGGCAATATCATGCGAGTACTGGAGCAGGGCCGGATGTCCTTCAAATATAACGCATATGTCTTAGTTTTTTCCGTGCCGCTGAGTTTTTATTTGTCAAGGGAGGTGGGGCTTTACGGTGCCGCAATTGGCGGCTTAACCGGAGGGGTCATGGTCTTAATATTAGAGCTAATGAGAATAACCCGCGTGATTAATGTTAAGCTAGTGTCATTAATCTATTGGCGAGACTGGGTTTTATTGTTTCTGCTGGCATGGGCTTCAATTTATTTGGCGCTGAGCGCCTATCAGGAAGCTGACTATAGCTTAAATATATATTTAAAATTAGTAGCTTTATTTTTTGCGCAAGCTTTAATTTATTTTGGCTTGCTAGTTGCTTTCGGTGAAGTTAAAAGAATCAAAAGACTATCAAATATAAGGACTATGTAAAATCATGGCGAAAATATTATTTATTACTCAGGGTGTGCCGTGGCCGATTGAGCACGGAGGCGCTTTGAGAATCATAAATCTGGCTAAACAGCTTGCTTTATATCATGACTGCTATTTGTTGTCCTTTTCGAATGACGATAACTTAGTAAGTCATGTGGCGGGATTAAATATTTTCAAGGGAATTAAAACAACTCCGAATCTAAAACCACGCTCTTGGCTGAGGCATGTAAGAGTAAATGACGATAGATTTTATGAGTTGAGTTCACCGGTTGAGTTTAAAAATACCATTGATTTTGTCGAAGGATATATTCGTGATGAAAGTATGGACATTGTCATTGCAATGGGGATTTTCGTCGCGGAATTCGCAGCCAAGATCAGAAACGTAAAGAAATTACTAGATGATTGGGATTGCAGAACCTTAGCTGCCGAGCGCGATTTTCAGGTCTATAAATCCTCAATGAGTGCAATTTCAAAAGTGAAATACTTGCTTGATATTTATAGAATAAAAAACCAAGAGAGTAAGATCACGGAAACCTTTGATTTGGTGACGACTATTTCGCCGGTTGATGCCGCTCGAATTAAACAGCTAAATGGAGCACAAGGTCATGCGTCAGTGATGGTTTTGCCAAATGGCGTTAATAACAATTTGTTTACGTTTACACCGCCAGAAGAAATGCCGAATACGATAGCGTTTTGGGGGAATCTTGAATTTCCGCCAAATCGCACGGCTATTGAATTTTTCTGCGATGAAATTTTCTTACCGTATTTGCAACCAAAAGGAATTAAGTGGTTTGTGATTGGAAAAAACCCTGGGCAAATATTGCAGGAAAGGGCTCAACACTGTCCTAATATTATTTTGACAGGCTTTGTCGAGGACTTATTTGCATTAGCCGGCACCATTCCGGTAATGGTTAACCCGATGGTCACTGGTAGCGGACAAAAAAATAAAGTTCTCGAAGCATTCATGCTGTCCAAAGGCGTAGTATCCACATCGATGGGAATGGAGTCTTTCCCGGTGCAGGATCAAGAGCACTGCTTGATTGCCGATGAGCCGAAAGTATTTGCCGAAGCCGTACTTGATTTACTGCATGATTCCGCTAAGAGGATTGCTATCGGTCAAGCCGCTAAGCAACTCGTAATAGACCATTTCACCTGGGAACAGGTGGGTGTTCAGTTAAACAGTGCGGTCGGCCAGCATTTGCTGGGTGACTCATGATGTTACGCGCGGTTGGCTCTTGATAAGAATTCAACCGGTTCTATCGTTTAAATAGCTTAATACCTTGATTTATGAAAATCTGTTTTATCGGATTGGAAAACCTTCCTGTTTTAGCAAGAGAATATAATACTCACGTAATCGGCGGAGAACAGGTGCAACATACGCTGCTTGCAAAGGCGTTGGTAAGGCGTGGCTACACCGTAAGCATGGTCGTAGGCGACTACGGCCAGGAAGATGGCGCTTCTTGGGAAGGTGTAAAAACGTTTAAGTCATTTGCTGCTAAAGCGGGTTTGCCAGTCGTTCGTTTTATTCACCCCCGTTGGACCAGTGTTTGGGCAGCAATGAAGCGTGCGGATGCCGACGTCTATTATACGAGTACCGCCAGTATGGGCGTTGGCCAGGCAGCATTGTTCGCAAAGTCTTATGGCAAGCAGACCATACATCGAATTGCGCACGATCTAGGCTGTGATCCGAAAACATTACCCATTAAATATTGGCGGGACAGAAAACTATACGAGTATGGATTAAAAAATTCCGGCGTGGTTTTATCGCAGACGGAATGGCAAAAGCAGGCCTTGCAACAGAACTATGGCATAACAAGCAAAATTGCCTATATGTTAGTCGACATGCCAGACAGAGTGCTGGGTTTTACCGATCGTAAGATTCCGATTCTTTGGGTAAATAACCTAAGGCCTTTCAAGCGCCCTGATGTAATGTTGAAACTAGCGGATTGTCTTTCCGACATGGAAGTACATATGATTGGCGGACCGGTAGACGGATTTGCCGAGCTTTACAACAATATGCGAGATAAAGCCAAAGAGATTAATAATCTAATTTTTCATGGAAATGTGCCGTATCATGATGTTAACGATTCCTATCAAAATGCGTTGGTATTTGTTAATACTTCGGATACGGAAGGGTTTCCAAACTCCTACCTGCAAGCTTGGGTTAGGGGAACCCCCGTAGTCTCGTTCTTCGACCCTGACGGATTAATTCAGAAAGAAGGACTGGGGTTTGCCGTCAATACCCTCGATGAAATGATGGCGGCGATAAAATCGCTTAAGGCGGATAGCGCACTATGGACTGAAACTAGTCAGCGTTGCTTAGCTTATATGGCCCGAGAATATAATGAAGATAAGATTTTATCCCCTTATTTAGAAGAATTAACTCGACTATCCGCTGCTGTTAATAATTAATTAGCTGTACAAATTTTCAAAATGCGCCGGATTGTGTGCTGGCGCAACACAAGTAGATGTCAAGTTATCTAAACCGCGATATTGCTACTGCATAGTGCTCTCCAGCATATCCCATTCCGCAAAAATGCTTTATATGCAATGAGATTTTTTTTTCAAATATGTTGTAAGACAGATATTGTTAGATATCTCGGCTCGGTGATTCTGGCGATAGTTACAATATCCTTTTTCAACGGATGTTCACCTTTTGAAGATATCGGTCCGGAATTACTGGTGAATGGAAGCTTTAAAGCTGATCCAAGGCCTTGGGAATATGCAGGAGAGAATGGGGAGGCAAAATACTTTGGCGAATACGGCGGCGTCAATTTAATTTCGTACTCGACAGATCGGGTCATATCGTTAAAACAAGATTTGTTGGGGCCGTTTAGCAATGGATTAATCCGTTTGCGCGGGTTGGTGAAGGTCTATGGGGGTAGTAACGACGAGGATGCAGTCGGGCGGGCAAGAGTGGTCCTGCTATCGTTAAATTATGAAGGATTAGCAAGATATGACAAACCACATGTTTTGTACAACCGAAAATCCACTAGCGATTGGGAAGCCTGCGAACATGTTTTTGCTATTGAGCCAAACGCCGGAAAAATTAGGGTGGCGTTGCAGTTATTACATTTTGCCGGGACATTAGCAGTTGAATCGTTAAGTTTGCATTACGTAAAAATTAACCCACAGTTTGAGGTCATTAGAAAATCGCTAATCATTTTATGGTGCATTGCAGTGGTCATATGGGTATTTCCGATGCTGTGCTATCGGCGCCAAGGTTGGCGATGTTGCACGATAGTTGTCTGGTCAATAGCGATTATGGTTGGCATATTAATGCCGGAGAGCCAGAAAATGGCTATAGGGTCGCTGTTGCAAACATCGCTTATTGCCTCTGATGGCCCAATAGATTGGTTGGGTGAACAAAAATTTGATTTTACAATCAAGGCGCCTGCTGTTGATATATTTAAGCAAGGGCATTTTTGGATGTTTGCAATATTATCGTGGATGATTCAAAACGGTAAATGCATGCGCTTGAATGAAGTCTTTAGCATAATATTATTTGCGTTTGTCACCGAAGTGTTGCAGTTGTTTGTGCAAGCCAGAACGCCGAATATAACTGATGTGTTGGTTGATATCAGCGGTGCTGGGCTAGGAATGACAGCGTATTATTTATATAAGGGAACCTCTAAAAATTAAAGCAATATCCTTCCACCTTCGGGAAAAACGCGGGGGTTTTAGAAGGTCCCTTAAGTACTTGAAAAGCGATTAAAGTTATTTATATAACTCCATGTCTTGATGTGTATATTATCTTTCGGTTTGCTTCTTATTTGGTCTGGTTGAAATGGATATTGTGGTTAATTCTATAAAAGAGTCATTATGCAAAAAATTCTTCTTGTAGGGACAAATCGAAAAATGGCAAGTGGGGTTTCCACGCATATCAACCAGTTATTCAATTCATCATTGAATGAGAAATATCAACTGGATCATTTCACCGTTGGAAGTTTTGGCACTGGCGAGTCGAAAGTCGCAAAGTTATGGCGGTTTTTAACCAGTCCGATCAGTTTTTTCGTAAAGGTTGTGGTGTATCGGCCAAATATCGTGCACTTGAACCCTTCGATGGATTTTAAGGGCTTCTTTCGCGATGCCGTGTATTTAATGATTGCTAAATGCCTTGGTAAAACGGTGGTATTGCAACTTCATGCTGGTCTAAAACCACAAGTGTTCTTCGATGCAAAGTCATTACTGGCGTATCCGAGAAAGTGGATATTATGGATGGCTAATGCGGTCATTTTGTTGACCGACATTGAATATCGTCATGCAAAAGCATTTACTGAATTCAAATTGCTTACAGTGGTACCTAATGCGATTGATTTGTCGGAGTTTAGAGGGCAAGTAAAACAGCTTACTGTTCAGGACAAGATATCGCTGATTTACATTGGTCGGCTTGTGGAAAGCAAGGGCGTGGTTGAAGGGATAAAGGCACTGGCTTTATTGAAAGGGCGTGGTTATAACAACCTCCAGTTTAAAGTCGCAGGTAGCGGTCCTTTTGAGACGGCGCTTAAAACCTTGGTCAATGACCTTGGAGTAAGTGACTCAGTCAGTTTTTTGGGCGGCATCTATGGCGATGAGAAACAGACATTTTGGAACAACGCCCATATCCTGGTTTTTCCGACCTATTTCGATGAGGGGTTGCCTTACACCTTGCTGGAAGCCCTGGCAAGCGGAACGCCGGTTATCACTACGGAAGTGGGCGGCATACCCGAGGTAATTGTAAATGGTAAGCAAGGCCTGTTCGTTCCGCCGCAAAATCCTGAGGCCGTGGCCGATGCGATCCTCAAGCTGATTTCAGACCCGTCGCTGTTTGAGGACATGTCTAGCGCATGTCTTGCTCGAGCCAGAGAAGCCTATGGATTGGAGCGGTTAGCTAAGCAAGTAGGAGGCTTATATGAGCAATCAGTTTAAAGAACAATTATAACGACACAGCCGCTCAATTATGGTGTATCAAGGGTTGGTTAGACCTATGTCTTCAGGTATTGGTTGAAAGCCGATTTGTGAAATCGGCGAATTTGGGCACGCGTTTAATGTTTTACCGGCCAAAGAAATGCAAGGGTCGATAAAAATACTGTTGAATTCATGCGCACCTTGGCTCCACTCTGACCATCCCAGAACTACATGGGCTGCTTTACCTAACGATTCATAGCGAACTTTTATTGGCTCACTACTGCTCCAAATAAGATTTTTCGAAATAGTCGTCGATTGATCGGGTATATCGTAACGCAAAAAAGGGAAGGTAGTTGGTGCGCCGTTTCTTACCAATATATTGCCAGTAATGGCATTGTTTTCCGGCCAAAAATATTTATTCATTGGCTTTGTGAGTTCAGGATACGCCTTAACCCATACTTTGCTTTTGTAGGGCGATTGGGCTAACTTAGATTGCAGAGAATCCCATTCCATAAATTTCTCTATATTCTGTATCCAAATAGCGGTGTTGCTAGTGTTTATATAGTTTGCTTGCACTTTATTATCTCGGCCGCCATTGAGATGAATCCCAATATCGCCCGGATTGACTAGAATATTTCCTGTGATTTCAAATCCGCTTCCCCCATTATCGATATAAATACCGCGACCCTCCCTGGGCGATGTGTAGATAGCTTCATTGAGTATCGGGTCGAAGTGATCAAGGCCGTAACCTATGATGTCATGTATATAATTGTATCTGATAGTATTTCCGCGAATAGTCCAGTTGCCGCCAGAATATATGCCGCCGCAGTCGGCACATTCCTGGCATAAATGATGAAGCTCATTTTTTTCTATTATATGGTTATTACCATATATCATGACGCCGAGGTTAGATGAATGCTCTATTAAATTATGCCGAACCGTAGCCCCAACTCCGGAAACCAGAATTGCCGGATTCGAAGTCAGTATGTCGTCGGAAATATTATATAAGTGGTTGTTTTCTATGGTGTTATTGGATGACTTCAAAAGTGCGGTATCCCCCCCGTTGACGTAAATGCCTCCGCCACCAGTATCGTGAATATTGTTGTTACGAATCTGAATATTATCGCTTTCGTATATGTCTATAGCTTTTGTTGCAATATTATTTATGCTGAGTTTTTCGAAACTCAAATAATGGGATTTATTAACAAAAATTGCTGTATTTTTACTGTACTGCAATGTAAAATTTCTGAATGTCAAATTATTTGCGCCGTTTATAGATAATAAGTTTGTGGCCTGGGTAACCGTCACGGCATTACCATTTACGCCAGCAGGTGGTATTAACATAATTGCCTTTTGATGCGAGTCGTAAAACCATTCTCCCGGCGAGTCCAATAATGCTGTATGATTTTGTATGATAAATTGCCGGCCGCTGGAAAGAGGATGTTTTGTATTCTTTTGTAAGGATATCGAATTTAGTTGTTGATCAATTGACAAAATGTCCAGATATTCATCGTACCAACCGTAACCGGGAAAAATATGTACTTGAGCCGCTCCGATTTCCCCTCGCAAGTCAGGTAGGGATTCTACGGCCGTATAGGAAGTGTTTTTCTCTATTGCTTGTTTGATGTGGGCCCATCCATTGTTAGGCCATCGCGCTACTTTTAATTTGGTGTCTTTTATAAATACTCGAAAGTTGGGAGAGATCGAGTCGAGACGGTCCGGACCTACTTCTTTTTTGGGGAGGGAAATATCTTCGCTAAACGGACAACCATAGATCGCCCCCTTTGCGAGTTCACAATTCAACGTTCTGCCACCATAAATTATAGCGACTGAGTCGGGATCGCCTTGCCAAATTACGGGCTTGTTTTGAGTACCAGAATCTCTGGCGTCGAACGTTAGGGCGGAGCTTAACTCATAGATACCACCCTGAACATGGACTGTAACAGAGTCATTAAAGCGGTTACTTTGTTTTAATATGCGGATGGCTTGTTGTGCTCGGCCGAGAGTAAGAAACGGCCCTTCAGTGGCATTTTTCGGTGCTGAACTTAAGCCGTCGGCTTTGTCATTTCCTGATGGCGATACGAAAAATTCCGTGGCGTTTGCGTCGAATCCCAAAGATACAAATATCGGAAATAGGAGTAAACGCAAAAATTTATAGCTGATAGTTTGTGTTGTCGTCATATCAAATTGTACCGTTTTGGGCATTAACGTAAAGTATAGCGTTTAACTAGCAATTGAGGAGTGCAAGTAACACTAATTGATAGGCCTATCTCGTCAAGCTTTGTAGTGCAGGCCAATTTTCCTTCCCTAGCCCGTTAGTTGTCCATAAGTCGCAAGAGTTGGAGTCTGATCCTGGCGGCAATAAAATGATTGCCCGTTGGAGTAATTGTCGGTAATTTGGAATGAGCTAGCACCTATCTCTAATAGAGTTTTTTGTATAAAAACGGTGATTAATAGGCTAATACAACTCTGCCACCAAAAGTGCTATATATTTTGGATACAAATGGAAAGATTAAAGATATTTGGTATACAAAATAGCCCGTTCTAGAATGCTTTAAAAAAAACTGTTCTGAAAAAGTTACTTTCTCGAAATAATTAGAAAAAGCATTGCTAATTTCTTTTTTAGTTAAGTAGTTTGTCCTTGTAACAAGATATTCACGATTCTGTTTCGCAACTACGTGAGCTGGCAAGTTTTTTTGATTCTCACAGCGTACGCCTAAGACTGCCCAGAGTGCCAGCCACCACTCATTCCTAATTACGGTAGCAAGGGGTACATGAACATGAGGTTCTATAGGTATATATCGTGGTGGAAATAAATGTAGACAAACTCCTTTCGGCTTAAGTACTCTTCTTATTTCCCGTAATGCCACATCGTAGTTTTGAATATGCTCGAATACCTGGTCGCTTATAACGATATCGAACATGGCGTTTTCGAATGGGAGTGTGTAAGTATCTAAGTCAATAAGTTGTAATCTTTGTTGAGACTTCAAGGACTCTACATGAGGGCCGGACTTAAAAGTCAAATCACATCCATAAGAATCATATCCATATTCAATCATTTCCACTACCAAATTACCGGCGCCACACCCAAAATCCAATATTTTTAAGTTAGGCGGCAAAGAGAAGCCTGAGTCACGTAATACTCCGAAAAATTGCTCATGTCTTAATGTTTCTTTGGCCATGATGTTTGATTCTCCTATGTGGCAACCGTGCCTTCTCGGCTTTGGCGTTTTCGGTTATAAATATTGGGCAATGAGATGTTATAAATACGATAATTTATGAAAGCTATGTAGAGCTCCTATAAGATAAGTATTCTATTTGCGCTTTAGCTGCACAAAAAATATTGACAAGATGTAATACTAAATAGCTTGAGGTAAATTTTGTGGGCCAAGTATTTTTGGTTTTTTATTTTATCACTCCAAAATCGGACGGTATGCCTTTAATGCCGAGTGATACTGTAGGAGAATTGCTACAAGTTAAGCTAATTTTTCTACCTACTATACTGAGACACGGGTCGGCTCTTAACGAGTGTGTTTCGATACCTTTGCTCACCCAATCCTCCCAGAGAGCGCCACCTTTGACTTCACCAGTATCAATTATTCTATATGTAACTCGAATATCGCTCGAAGTATGCCAAACTAGATTGCTATCGACTGTGTTGCCAGTCGAAGGCATGTAAAGTTTGAGAGAATATCCCAAATATGCAGTAGAAATGGTTACGTTTCGTACAACCCTGTTGCCTTCAGGCCAAGTATCGTGGGCCATCGGCTTTGACAGTTCTGGATATTTTGCTTTCCAAAGGGGGCTGTTTATAGGCATTGTCGAAAGGGAATTCCTATTAACATTCCAATCGAAATAAGGGCTTCGCGAATCAATGACAATCGAAAATCTATTAGTCTTAATAATATTATTTTCAATGTTGTTATCTCTGCCGCCGCCAATTTGTATACCATTTGCTCCAGAGTTTACGACGAGATTGCCAATTACATTGAATCCACTTACTCCATTATCCAGATACACCCCCCTGGCGCCGTCGTAATTATACTGTATGATCCCTTTATCGATATTTAATGTTTCGAGATTGAGTGTATATCCATAGGAGTCATGGATATAGTTATATCTTATTGTGTTACCTCGATAAGTCCAATCGCTAGCTGAATAAATTGCTCCGCAGTCACCTGATGATTCGCAAATTGAGGATATATCATTTCTTTCTATTATATGATCATTGCCTCGCAATATAATTGCGGTGCCTGCTCCATTGGTAATTGTGTTATGTGCAACGTTGGCGCCAACGCCGTTTACTTCGATAGCTGGGGATACATCGAATAGCGTGGTTTCGAAAGTGTAGATGTAATTATTGGATATGACGTTTTTGGAAGGAGTGAGTGTGGCCCGGTCGCCTCCCGTCAAATGAACGCCACCCAAGCCCGTGTCGTGAATGACGTTATTGGTGACCGAAATATTGGTACCTGCAGAGGCAATAATGCCAGTGCCGCCTACGTTATTGATCTCCAGGTTATCGAATGACAATTGGTCGGAGTTGCTTATCGTGATGGCTGAGCTTGTGCTGTGCCGTAATGTCAGGTTACTAAATTTCAGATTATTTGCATTGGTTAGTTTAAACAGGTTTTGTGAATTGGATATATAAATTCTTTTGGCAGTGCTGCCATATGCGGGAATAAATAATAGTTTTTCATTGGGCCTATCATAAAACCATTCGCTATCGGCATTAAGCTCGGAGGCGATATTTTCTATGAAAAATCGACGGCCAATATTAATCGGGTAGCGTGTTGATGATGAAAGCGTTAATTGATTGTTGGTTAGGTCGATTTGAGAGATATCTATCAATTCGTCGTAAAAGTCGTTGTTCGCAAAGATATGTACTCTGGCATTTTCCAGATTGCCGGACAACGCCGGCATCTGTTGAAAAACTTTGAACTTGGTATTGTTATTTAAAGCGGCTTTGACATGGGCCCAGTCGTAATCGGGCCACCGGGCGAGTGTCAGGCGCTGTTCGTCAACGAATACCTCGAACTTCGGTGCATTAGTGCTCTTAATTCGGTCGTTGCTTTCCTGAGTAATCCCGGCAACCGTGCTGGCCGGTAAGGGGCAGCTCAGAATCTGGTCGGGAAGGCTGGCATCGTATGTTTGGCAGCCCTTTAACTGAATGGCTCCGGTGACTAATGTCGCCCCTTTAACACCATCCCATGTAATTGCCTTGCCCGGTTCGCCGGAATCGGCACTGTTAAATTCCAATGCTGAAGATAGCTGATAAGTGCCGGCCCCGACGTGTACAGTGACTGCCTCGGTAAACTTTCCGGCGGCCTTTAAGTCGCGGATGGTTTGTTTGGCTTTGGCTAGCGTTTTAAACGGGCCTGTCTTGGTTTTGGCGTTGATTGTCGCTGAAGAGCCATCCAAAATATCGCTACCATTGGGCGAGACATAAAAATCTTGTGCGATTGACACGCTGCAGAAAAAAAGCGATGCTACTATGCACCAAAGTCTTATTGACATAAAAACTCCTTAAAAAGCCTTGCATGCTTACAATGCTGCAGACTGCAGATTGCAAGCCAATTAAAAAAAGATGTTATGGATAGTGTTTCCGGTCCTTGGATACGAGGATACGCTCGAAATGTTTCAGAAATGCGTCAGCCTATCTATACCACATCGGGGTTATATTGCCAATGTTCGCTCGATTGTAACCTGTCTGCGCAATGCGGAACTATGAGTCTTGTCTCATATCGGTGTGGATGATGATTGCACCTTGTGGGTTTGGCGCCAACCAAGGTCGCTGGTAATTAGCTTAAGAGACCTGTTTCCAAGTAATTCAATGCAAGGTGTTGAGAGGCCCATAGCCGCTTTCTTGGTCCTAGGCTTATGTTTTCTATGGCTTGGGAAAATCGGCCTAGAAAATAGACTGGTGAGCCCAAAACAAGAATAAATGTCGTTTTAATTAACCGGGACTGTGTAAGCGACTATTTTTTGCTTACAAATAAATAATTTAACTTAGCGATAAGCGGCTTTTCGGCATACGCGTATGTCAAAATTCCAAAAGGCAAGCAAAGGAATGTCATCAAAACCGAATAAGCTGTCATTGAAAAGTCAATATGATATTTCAAAATAACTCTGGCGGCCGGTCCCATAATAAAGCCATGAAATAAATAAATACTGTATGAGGCGTCACCACACATATGCAGCAACTTTGTAAACGGGCTTTCTTTGTGCGCTTTTTCTTTGGCGAAAACACAGGGCAAAAAGCAGCTAAATGAAAATATAGCTATTTGTGTCTTGATTGAAAAACCAAGCTCAACAAGGTCACCGCGAAAAACTATAAAGACAGCTAGAATAATAAACACTACTATCATCGCCCAAATTTCATTCACGAAATTGAACGAAGGCATGCGCGCCCTAAGGCCGGCAACAGCCATGCCTACAATAAAATATCCAAGTGAGTCAGGGTCGGCAAAAAAGTATAATCGCTTTAGTGTGTCGCTAGGATATTCTTCAAGTGGAAACAAAGTGCTTGTCGCACATAGTAAAATCAAAAAGCCAGAAACAAATATGATCCTTCTTCGTGAGAAGATGAGTATTGACAGCGCAAAAGTCAAATAAAAAAACATCTCGAAATTCAATGTCCAACCTTGTCCAAGAACAGGATGTAGCAATCCATTATGATTTACAAATGGAATGAACATAAAAGACAAGGCCAGCTGATCTAAGCTAACATTCATGCCCTGCATTGATAGCTTAATATAGTATATTATTGTCGCAACATAGTATAAGGGTAATATCCGTATCAGTCTTTTTTTCATGAAGTAGCGAAAGCTTTCAAAGCCTCGCTCCATACTATTAGATGTTGTATAAATAATAAATCCGCTTATTAAAAAGAATATTCTAACTCCAAGAGTGCCAGCAGGCATTGAAAATATATCGTTCCCTAAAACTTTTTCATTATAAGTTAACATTGCATGCGCAATGACGACCAAAATCGCTGCATACGCTCTGAGTCCTTGTATGGCAACTAATTTACTCCTGTTATTGATATGCGACATAAAAATAAGGCCTCTGAATTGAAAAATATGTAACTATAGAAACAAATGTAATTAAAGCTGCTAGAAAAGAAATTTTCGTATTTTTCACCAGGCCAATAATTTAGGGCTAGTGATAATCTTCGTTGATCATAAAGTCTAAGGATAAAAGCAATAAACAAGATGTTGCAATTTATCGGGATAACTTAATTCGGTCGTAATAGTCGGTTAAGATAGGTTGAAGAAAATATAAATATATAAGGTGTAAATAACAAGCTAAAACCCCTTTGTTAGCTAATAAGATTTAAATAAATTGTCTAATTTTTATTGGCTATTTTAGGCGGGCTATTTTTTTAAAAAAGAAAGTTCATATAATCTGGTTCGATTATACCTAACTATGTATGACAATGATATGGCGTCCAGCGAGGAGGACTTAATCGGTTCAGATCTTGCGGCTTTGGAAAATTCCATTTGAACGCAAATTGAGGCAATTCGACTAGGTACTCCAGGGAGTATCTAATTGTCTTCTGCACGCTTGCGGGTGTTTTTTGTGGTGGAAAGTAAAGTGAACGAAACGGTATCGCCCGTATCACGGCTTGTTTAACTGTACTCCCCAATAGGAGGTGTATCCCCTTACACTTGGCGTTTTGCTAATGGTTTTTGCCTGAGAACGGTGTTCGGGTTATGCTAGCAGTCAGCGTTTCGGCTTGCCGTTAGGCCGAAGCAAACGCCCAGTAATATGCGCTAGTCGCAAGGGACTGGGAAATCAGCGCGTTGTACCAGTTTTGACATATGGATGAGTTACTGTGATCTGAGATTGAACTCGGTAAGGTGGGATGCGTTTTCTATAGCGACCTATCTGCAATGCGCGGCGGAAAGAGCTTTCTTCGCGCTACTTGATTAGCAAACCAAAGTCTTCGACGGCTCTTCGCGATACCACCAATTTGGTTACGAGAGTCGGAGCCAGCTTGTAAACATTTACCATTTATGAAAACACGTGCGGTTTTATATTACTCGGTCGTTTTAATTTTTCTGGGGTGGTGCTTCATTGCGTTCCGTGCCGATATCGCCAAAATTGAACTGGCGACGGTGCTATCCGCCTGGAAATTGGTGTTGTTGGCCGGTGCGCTGTCCCTGGTGAATTATTTGTTACGGATTGTCCGCTGGACTCTCTACCTAACTCGATTGGGGCATTCGCTTAAATTCGATTTTTCGGCACTAACATATATAGCCGGATTTGCGTTTACCTTGTCGCCCGGCAAGGTCGGGGAAATGGTCAGGGGGCGTTATCTGCAAAAAGTCGGCGTTCCGCTATCGAACACCGCCGCCGCTTTTTTCGTGGAACGCTTAATGGACTTGTTGGCAATGGTAGCGCTAGCTTGTGTGGCGGTGAGCGCCTCCAATTATCAATCGCTAATAGCCGGCACAGTCATTGGCATCGTGGCCATCATCGTTACTTTGACTTTTACGCCTTGGAGAGGCGTTTCCGAGTGGGCTCAGCGCGCCGATTGGATTCCAAACTCCCTTAATCGGGCCATACAAGGTATGCTGAATGCGCTGTTATCGGCCAAGGTTTTGCTTGAGCCTGGTATCTTGACTGTCGGGTTTTGCTTGGGTCTGATCGCCTGGGGCTGCGAGGGTGTCGGTTTGATGGTCATCAGCGAGATTGGCGGTAGTGCCTCGTTGGATATTGCCAATGCGATCAGCGTTTACTCAATAGCAGTGATTGTAGGCGCACTATCGTTCTTGCCCGGAGGCCTGGGCAGTACCGAGGCGGTGATGGCGGCTTTGCTGGATAGTCACGGCTATGTTTTGTCGGATGCCATTCTTATTACCTTAATGTGCCGTGTGCTAACTTTGTGGTTGGCGGTGGTCATCGGTTGGTTGGCCGTTTTTGTGTTGAAACCGAAGAGAAATACGGAGATTTACCTTAACATGAGCCCGCAATCCTCCCAAATACCTTTATGCGTCGATTTGGACGGTACTTTGATCCATAGTGATTTACTATTGGAAACCGTGTTGTTACTCGTCAAGCGCAATCCACTTTATGTCCTGCTATTGCCGGTTTGGCTTTTACGTGGGAAAGCAGCTCTTAAGGCGGAAATTGCCAAACGGGTAGAGCTGAATGCCGCGGCGCTGCCTTACAACCATCGGTTCATCGATTGGCTGCAAACGCAACGAGATCTGGGGCGTGAGTTGTGGCTATGTACCGCTTCCAACCACCAGTTAGCGGACGCCGTTGCCGGCCACTTGGGATGTTTTGCCGGTGTCATTGCCAGTAGCGATCAGGTCAATTTATCCGGCCGGAATAAAGCTCAGCAGTTGGTTGAGCGATTTGGGGACAAAGCCTTCGATTACTGCGGGAATCACCGCGTCGATTTAGCTATCTGGCAGGTCAGCCAGGGTGGCGTTGTCGTGAATGCCAGTGAATCGCTTAGAGAGGCCGCGGAAGCCGTCACTGAAATTCGCGCGGTATTTCCTAAAACACACGGATTATTAAAGCCCTTGTTTAAGAGCTTACGCCTACATCAATGGGCCAAAAATGTTTTGGTGTTCGTGCCATTAGCCGCTTCTCATCGATTGGGGTATGGGCCCGCCGTCGAAGACGCGTTGTTAGCCTTTTTTTCGTTTGGATTTTGTGCGTCATCGGTTTATTTACTGAACGACATGCTCGATCTGGAGGTGGATAGACAGCATCCAAGAAAGTGCAAGCGGCCGTTTGCTTCAGGGTCATTGTCTTTACTGGTGGGATTCGCGCTATTGCCGTTGCTGCTGGTTTTGGCGGTATTGTCTGCCGCGAGCCTGCCGGTCGAGTTCTGGTTAGTGCTGATGGTTTATTATGCGCTGACGCTGGCTTATTCATTCGGATTGAAAAGTGTCGTCTTGATCGACACGATTACCTTGGCCGGTCTTTACACGATAAGGATTGTCGCTGGGGCTATGGCAGTCGAGGTCGTGCTGTCCTTTTGGCTTTTACTGTTTTCGGTGT
>CAZGUM010000008.1:26512-46248 GCA_964529085.1 uncultured Methylomonas sp.
GGGGCTATGGCAGTCGAGGTCGTGCTGTCCTTTTGGCTTTTACTGTTTTCGGTGTTTTTATTTTTCAGTCTGGCATTGGTGAAGCGCTATGCGGAATTGGACGCCATGCAGCGACAGGGCAAACTGAAAGCGGCCGGAAGGGGTTACCATATCGACGATTTACCCATGTTACATAGTTTGGGCGCCGCGTCGGGTTATTTGTGCGTGCTAGTACTTGCACTTTATATCAACTCGCCAGCGGTTGAACCGCTGTATCGGCATCCGCAGATTATCTGGTTTTTGTGTGTGTTGTTGCTGTACTGGATTAGCCGGGTATGGCTCAAGACGCACCGGGGGCATATGCACGACGATCCGGTTATTTTCGCCTTGAAAGACCGAGTCAGCCTGGCTATTGGTGTGATGGCGGGCGTCACCATGTTTTTGGCGATTTAAGTATGGCCCGGGAAACTTTTACGTCTTGGGGGCGTGTCGAGCGTGTCGAGGCTGAATCCGTTGCCTTAAGTAGCTGTTTCGATGCGATTCCCGCTGTAGATAATAAAGCAGCCACCTTGCTGCCCTATGGTAACGGCCGCAGCTACGGCGATAGCTGCTTGAATGCAGGTGGCACCATCATCAAAACTCGCGCGATCGATCATTTCATGGATTTCGATCCGAGTTGCGGTGTGCTACGCTGCGAAGCCGGTGTGCTGCTGTCGGAGATTTTGAGCCTGACAGTTCCGCAAGGCTGGTTTCTACCGGTCACGCCTGGCACCCGATTTGTCACCGTCGGGGGGGCGATTGCCAACGATGTGCACGGTAAGAATCACCATGTCAACGGTACTTTTGGCTGCCATGTTCGCCAATTTGAATTATTTCGTTCGGATGGGCAACGCCTGTTAGTTTCGCCGCAACAGTACGAGAACCTATTTGCGGCGACTATCGGCGGCTTGGGTTTGACCGGTTTGATCACTTGGGCTGAGATTCAACTGCGGCGTATTCACAACTCTTGGATTAATGTAGAAACGATACGCTATTCGTCACTCGACGAGTTTTTCTCGTTATGTGAAGAGTCCGACAGCGATTACGAATACACCGTGTCCTGGGTCGACTGTTCCGGCGTCGGTAAACGCTTGGGACGCGGATTGTTTATGCGTGGTAATCACGCACCCACCCAGGCTACCGGGATGGCGTATTCGAAGAAAGCCCGAACATTTCCGTTGGTGCCACCTTTATCGATGGTCAATTCGTTGACGTTAAAGGCGTTTAATACCGTCTATTACCATAAGCAATTTGCACGGCAAACGAGCCAGATACAACATTACGAGCCTTTTTTCTATCCGTTGGATGGTCTTCTCGAATGGAACCGCATGTATGGCCCGCGCGGTTTTTACCAATACCAATGTGTCCTGCCCGGTGAAGATGGTAAGACAGCGGTAGCGGAATTGTTAAACGAAATTGCCCGTAGCGGACTGGGTTCATTTCTAGCTGTGCTAAAGGTTTGCGGCGCAGTGGACTCGCCGGGAATGTTGTCTTTTCCGCTGCCGGGTGTCAGTCTGGCTCTGGACTTTCCAAATCGTGGCGAACCCCTGCATCGTTTATTCCAACGGTTGGATGCAGTTGTCGCCGCGGCACACGGCAGGTTATATCCTGCTAAAGACGGGCGAATGCCTGGCGCATTATTCCGTGCCGGTTATCCGCGCTGGCAAGAGTTCAATCAGTATATCGACCCTAATTTTTCCTCGTCATTTTGGCGCCGGATCATGGAGCATGCATGAGAAAGATAGTAATTATTGGCGCAACTTCAGCCATCGCGGAAGCTGCGGCTCGCTTGTGGGCACAAACAGGCGATCAATTGTTTTTGGTGGCGCGTAACCTAGAGCGGTTGCAGGCCATCGCTTCGGATTTGAAGGTTAAGGGGAGTCAAGTCGCGGAGATTTACGCGATGGATGTCAACGACTTTGACGCACATCTGCCGATGCTTAATGCGGCAGAGCAGGCATTGAATGGTGTCGATACAGTTTTAATTGCCCATGGCACACTTTCCGATCAAGCCGCTTGCGAACAATCTGTGGAGCTTACCCTGCAGGAAATCAACACCAATGCGTTGTCAGTGATTGCCTTGTTAACGCATGTCGCCAACCGCTTCGAGAAACAGAAAAAAGGTACGATTGCGGTGATTTCATCGGTGGCGGGGGATAGAGGGCGGCAAAGTAATTATGTTTACGGCAGCGCCAAAGCCATGGTGAGCGCTTTTACGTCTGGTTTACGGCAGCGCTTATATAAGTCTGGCGTGGCCGTGGTGACTATCAAACCCGGTTTCGTGGATACACCGATGACGGCGAGTTTTAAAAAGGGTCCGCTGTGGGCTTCGTCGGAATCGGTGGCAAAAATAATTGTAAACGCTTGTAATAAGAGGAAGGGCATCATTTATGCGCCGGGATTTTGGTTTTTCATTATGATGATTATTAGGCTAATTCCTGAATCGCTATTTGTTAAGTTAAAGCTGTGAAAAGCTTGCGTATTCTCGAAGAAGTTTTTGAGCGTTAATGTTCGCTGAAAACTTGGTTTTTAGATTAACCCTTTAAGTTTCTCCGTCTGACTTTCTAGAAGTAAGTGGGAGAGATTGTAGATTGTAATAATGCCCACTCCGTCAGGGAATGGGCCAATGTCGTTAAGTTAAGCTCTCTCCAGCTGGGCGACTGCGCGGATGCAGGAGGTAGGGCAACGCAGGGAGCAGTTGCCGAGAGTGTTGGGGTGAGAAGAATTAAACAAGGTAAATGACTTGTTTTGATTCCCTCATCCTAACCTTCTCCCGGAGGAGAAGGAACTATCTACCTTTACTAAACGGTATTGGGGTAAGGGTTTAAGTTACTGTTTAATTCCCTATCCTTGAGGCTTTGTTGAAATGCATTGAATCGCCGCGGCAAAAAATGAAATTCAAATGGTCCTCCTTCAAAATATTTTTTCAGACGAGTTTGGACCCGCAATTGATGAAAGATGAAATTGGACTTTGATTTTGCTAAAAATGCAGGTTAACTTTTTGCCAGGTGCTGATATGCTTATTTATTTTAAAAAATATAGTTTAGCGATCTCTTTAATACTACTTTTCGTTTTACTAACTTATCATGGAATAAAAGCTGTTTCAGAGTTTGAGGTTAACGGATCATCTTCTTATCTGGATATTGCAAAAAATCTTGCTGAGGGTAAAGGGTATACTTTGCAAAATGGGCCTACCGCGTATCGGTCTCCGGCGTATCCTCTTTTTTTGGCATTATTTTTAGTATTATTGCCTATCAAGTACGCCTATATAGGGTGTGTGGCAGGACAAGTTCTGCTTACAATATGTTGCTTCATGATTGTCGTCGTAGTTTCTAGAAAGTTTTCCGGAAATATTAATAATATTCATCTGGCTCCATTGTTATTTGTTTTCAACGAGCCAGCGATTTCCGAGTTTTTGAGGACGCGTGAAACGGTTCTGTTTGCTTTTTTAATACTTGTATATTTGTTCGTGCTAACCAGCGATAAAAGTATTTATACAAAGTCGATTTTGTTTGGCATTATAAGCGGTTTATGTTTGTTAACTAGGCCAAGCGGTTTGCTCTTGATTTGTATGAGTATTGTCGCGGTTCTATTTTTTCAAACCGAAAAAATTGATATAAAAATTAAATCCATGTTTTTGTCTTTACTGTTTTTTATCGTCACAATTGCACCGTGGCAAATATATTTGTACAAAAACTTTCATCGCATTGAGCTAACGGGCACAAGCCCCAGCGGCTATCCTTTGGCTGCTGGAAATTTGCCCATGTTTGCAGATATTTACGTTTCACTCGATCCCGACACGGCTGGGCCAATACTTGAAAAATACATAGACGATCACAATCAGACGTTTCCGAATGATGAATTTGGAAGAAGTGATTTTCTTCATAAAGTGGTCTCTGATGAAATAAAACAGCATCCTTTTCGGTTTGCCAACAGATTCATACAAAAAGCTATCTATTTTTTATCGCCCTATGAAATTTATCCAGGAGACGGTACCTTGGAGATGGGTGAAGACGGCGTATTAAAAATTAACTCATATACCACTAGGAATACTATTCGTATTAGTTTGGTCTTCCTGTTTAAAATATTTTTAATACCACTAGGTATATTGGGAATGCTGAGTTGTATATTGAGGGATGGATTAAAAGCTCAATGGGCAATTTTTTCCTGTTTTGTTATCCTTGGCGCTACTTGTTTGCATGCAATTACATATCCGGAAGTGCGGTTTCGTCTGCCTTTTGAATCTCTGTTCTGTCTCGGAGCCGCATATTTTATCAGCCATCATTTTTCATTTCGGCGTCAATTACCTACAGTGGATAATTGACTAATCTTAAAATAAATTAAGCATATTCAATAGATTTCATTCCCATTAAATTCAATGGAGATTTTGATAGTTGGATAGCCGACCAGCACCCTGCAGCGGTCGGTGGAAACAGCAGTGTGTTAGGTAAAGTTTTTTCTTTCTGGTTCGCCTATGGTTCACGCAGAACCGAATTTGAAGAATGTCCAGTAAAAAAAGTAAGCGATGCCCAGTGTTGCCATGAAGCCGGCATATAAGCCGGATGACGGTCTGCGCATTTGTGGAAGCACGAGTAGGAACAGGAATATGATCAGCGCCAGCAAATGCCGTTCCCCTATTTGGGTGTTGACGATGAAGGTTGCCGCAAGAAAATTACAAATGACGAATAGGGTAAACTCCCATTGTGAAGTCAAGGATCGAACCAGGGTTGTATAAAACAAAAGCCCGAAACTTGTCAGTATCACCATCGCGACCGTTGTCAGCCAGGGGCTCAGCTTTCCCGGAATGACCATTAAGTGATAAGTGATCCCGGTAAATAAGCCCGGGCCTTGCACATCGCTGAATTCTGGCCTACAGAACCATACCAACAGCGAAGCGGCGGCCAATGACAGTAAAAAATGTCGCGGGGTTAAGGCTTTACGCTGTTGCCACAAATAAGGCGCGAAGCTAAAACCAATCACGAAAAAAATTGCCGTTATTGTGGTGGGCATAAACGCTAGGGAATGCACATGAAAGTTGGGGTGGGTTAGTCCCTTCCACTGCATAAACAACCAGATTGGGATCAATAGCGGTAGAAACAGCATCAGACTGTCCATGCAGGTTTTTATCAGCCGGCTTTGCAAGCTTGCTTCCTTATGCCTCAACGCAATAATCGCCTGGGATGCAGCAATTGCAGCGGGAACGACCAGGTAAAACTGTTGGCAGAGAACAGCAAGCGAAAAACACACCCCTGCTAGCAACGGCGCGAACGGGACGTTTTCTTTTTTATCTAGCACCAGTAATCCGGCCAATGCAAAAAATAATCCGTAATTGATCGCATAGAATACGAAAGAATTGACGAAAAAGTATGGGTAGAACAACAGTACGAAATAGCTGAAACTGTCCGCCCCGCGCTTTTTCAACAGTTGAATGGCGATTAAAAATGACAAAAAGGAGATCAGCCCGGTCAGGACTCTGGCAAGCACCAGCGACATGCCGGTAACGTGGGCAAAGCCCGCCACGATGATGTAGGGCAGTGGGGTATTGGCGGCGGAATAACGTTCGTTAAATGTCGCACTGACACCATTTTCGTAGAAATTTACGGCATTAGGGTAGTGAAATAGGCTTTCATCGAGCGTAAAACTGCCTGACCGGGCGAGGGAAAGCATAAAAAACAATACGAAGATCAGCAAAGCGCACCATTCCACCTTACGCTCCTTAGAGTCTAAGACGCCGATGTAACAGGTATCAATGATCGATTTTAGTTTCATGCTTTGCAGTATAGATTATGTTGATGTTGGATCGACTTTACTCGTGCATCAATTTACGTAACAAGATGCTTTGGATGCTAACGCAGTCCTGGAAGTTGGCCTATTACCTGTAGGACGAACCAGAATTAGCGATAGGGAGAATATTGGAAGTAAAGCTACCTGTCCATGGCTGTGACGATATAGCGAAATTATGACAAAAATAAGTCTGACTACAGGGCGTCCCTGATAATCCCTTAGCCAACTGCATCATGATGTTAGCATGACTCGAGAATAATCAATTGCAAAAAATGTATGCCGCTGAAGAGAGTTGCACTTTTCCGTGAGGGATTAGTAGAAGTTCGCTTATGTACCAGATTATCTATCGCTGGTTTGCAGGGTTGCCGGGGCTAACCCGGATTGCCCATAAGCTGCGTCGCTGATGAAATTATTGGCTTTTCCGGTGCCTATGTTGGTGCCAAAGAACCTTGGGAATGCATATAGAAAACTTAGTGCTGCATAGCTCTGAGTTTCGAACGCGCGTTAAAGGCATCTGTATGTGCCTTCTTGGGTTTCGGGTACGCGTTCGTGGTTGTGGGATGCGTGTCCGCGGCCCTGGGGTATGCGTTCCGGGTGTCTGGATATGCCTTCCAGGATTTTGGGTATGCGCTCGCGGTCTCGGGTAGTGCCCCCAAGACTTTCGGAAAGGCGTGCGCGACAATTAGCCGCACAACATAAGGCTTGTGATGGGCTAAATTATTTCAGTAGAATCATTTAATCCGTTAGTGTTGGTTTGGATGGCTCTGGCGGCGCTGCAGTATCTATTTGTCCGGCCGGCAAGCGGTTGGGCGTTGTGATTAATTCCCATAGGAGTGTTAAACATGGCTAAATCCGACTATTTTCCTCGTCCCGATAGCGAGTTATTGGTCTGGCATGATCGTTTCAAAGTCAATTTAGCTGCTCGGCAAGCGGAGCTTAATTTAACGGCTGAAGATATTGCCACCGTCGATCACGACAATCTGGAGCTGCATGCCAAGATCACCGAAGCGAATGCAGTGGCTGCTGCGGCTAAACATGCCACGGCGGATAAAGCCGCCAGTCGAGCCAGTATCGAAAATAAGGTACGGGCTTTAGTACGGCGCATAAAAGCGCATCCCACTTATTCAGAGGCCTTGGGTAATTTGCTCGGTATAGTGGGTGCGGAAAATACTACCGATCTATCATCGGCCAAGCCGGTGCTTAATGGTGTGGATCATACCGGCGGGGTAGTTGTGCTGTCTTTTATTAAATCCAAGAGCGACGGTATCAACATCTATTGCCAGCGCGAAGGAGAGCCGGACTTTGTTTTTCTGGCCCGCGACACGGCGCCGCGCTATATCGATAATCGCCCGTTGTTGGTGCCGGGTAAACCGGAGTTGCGGCGCTATACAGCGGTTTATGTGGTCAAAGACCTTGAAACGGGTTTGTATAGCGACGAATTGGTGGTTAATTGCGCGCCTTGATTCCAAGACGTATAGCAAGGAGTCTAATTATATTTTTTTGGTTTGGAAGATGAGAAATATTTAACGGTAATCTGTTAAATGGGGTAAGTGTCAATTGACACTCGGCAAAAATATAGAGATGCTACCGCCATGACACATTCAAATATCGTCGCTTATATCGGTAACCTCAAAGTCTTCCGGAGCAGGGAATGCAACCATTTAAAACAGTGAATATTTTCGGGATACAGTTTCCTATCCTCAATTACGAAGACACTTTAAATTTATTTCAAAGCTGGATCGATGGCCGGCAAGCCCATCAAGTTTGCATTGCCAACGTGCACACGACGGTGGCTTGTCTCACGGATCACGAATTGCGCGACATTTCCAACAGGTCTTTATCTACCATGGATGGTTTGCCCTTGGTTTGGTACGCCAAGCTGGTGCATCAGGCCGAGATTAAAACCCGTGTGTGCGGCCCGGATTTGATGCTGAAATGCTTGGATTATGGGCAGCAGCAGGGTTGGCGGCATTTTTTCCTGGGAGGAAAAGACGAGGTGCTGACGGATTTGGTTGCCAATATCCGCAGCCGTTATCCGCAAGCGAATTTGGTCGGTTGGCATTCGCCGCCGTTTCGGCCCCTGTCCTCGCAAGAAGATCAGCAGCTGGTGGATTTAATCAATCATGCTCAGCCGGATTTTTTGTGGGTGGGATTGGGTGCGCCTAAGCAGGAAAAATGGATAGCCTCTCATCTTGAAAGGGTGCATGTGCCGGTGCAATTGGGCGTTGGGGCGGCGTTTGATTTTCACTCCGGCCATATCAAACGCGCGCCGTTATGGATGCAAAAAAGCGGATTGGAGTGGTGTTATCGGATGTTGAAAGATCGGCGTCTGATTAAGCGATATTTTTCCACCAACCCGATTTTTCTGCTGCGCTTTGCCAGGGATTTTTTGCTGGTTAGATTGTTGAAGCGTTCGGCAGCCATTTCTTGAAAATGTTTTTTTGTATCGGTGGGGCGTAAAAGCCCAGTATATAGTTTTCCTTTCCTGCGAAGCTACAGGGAGGATTGGGGGGAATGCTGTTGATTCCTTCTCTATGCGTACACAAAGGGTTTAAAGGAGAGGGTTAGGAGGAGGGCAATCAAAAAGGTGTTTCCTTATTGGATTCTCCTCACCCCGGCCCTCTCCATCAGGAGAGGGGGCTTAATTTATTTGCGTTATGAACGATTGGAAATGGATTTCACGTCTCTTGTCGTTACGCCCTTATACAACTGGCGCGGGCGGCCTATTTTCAGCTCGGGATCGGAAATCATTTCGTCCCATTGGGCGATCCAGCCCACCGAACGGGCCAAGGCAAAAATGGCGGTGAACATTTCGGTCGGGATGCCCAGCGCGCGCAGCACGATGCCGGAATAAAAATCGACGTTGGGGTAGAGCTTTTTCTCCACGAAGTACGTATCTTCCAGCGCAATGCGCTCAAGTTCCATCGCCAGTTTAAATAGGCGGTCGTTGTTCAGATTCAATTCGTCCAATACTTCGTGGCAGGTTTGCCGCATCAGTTTGGCGCGCGGATCGTAATTTTTGTAGACGCGGTGACCAAAGCCCATCAAACGGAATGGATCGTTTTTATCTTTGGCTCTGGCAACGTATTCGCCGATTTTCGACACGTCGCCGATTTCTTCCAGCATGTTCAGCACCGCTTCGTTGGCGCCGCCATGTGCCGCGCCCCACAGGCAGGCGATGCCGGCCGCTACGCAGGCATAGGGGTTGGCGCCGCTGGAGCCGGCCAGTCTTACTGTCGATGTGGAGGCGTTTTGTTCATGATCGGCGTGTAGGATCAGGATTCTATCCAGCGCTCTGACCAAAACCGGATTGGCCAGATAATCTTCTCCGGGGTCGCCGTGCATCATGCGCATGAAGTTTTCCGCATAGCCCAGTTTACGCTTGGGATAGATAAACGGCATGCCGATGCTGTATTTGTAGCACATCGCCACCATAGTCGGCATTTTTGCGATCAGGCGGATGGCCGAGATGTAACGGTCCTCCTTACAGGTGATGTCCATGACTTCGTGGTAGAACGCCGACAGGGCGCCGACGACCCCGACCAGAACTGCCATCGGATGCGCGTCGCGGCGGAATCCGCTGTAAAATTTAATCAGCTGTTCGTGTACCATGACATGCTGGCTGATAGTGGTGACGAAGCCTTTCATCTCCGAGCCGTTCGGCAGATCGCCGTTCAGCAACAAATAACAGACTTCCAGAAAATCGCATTTTTCCGCCAGTTGTTCGATGGGATAGCCCCGATACAACAGGATGCCGGCATCGCCGTCGATAAACGTGATTTTTGAAGTACAGCTGGCGGTGGAGGTAAAGCCGGGGTCGTAAGTAAAATGACCGGTCTGCGCATACAAAGACCGAATATCGATGACGGACGGCCCCATGGTGCCGGGCGTGACCGGTAATTCGATAGTGCGGTCTGGGTCATCCTGTTTTAACGTCACTTTTTTATCAGTCATGTCAAATTCTCCGGAGAGCTAGCTGTTGAGAAGGGGATGGCCCCTATTCTATTGCAAATAGCGAATAAACACAGCTTAAGATAGGGATTGTTTACAATTTGGTTTCGATACAGGGGATTACAGTGATCGGAAGCTCTAATAATTCCATCTCCAGCCGGGGATTGTCGTAAAAGTCGAAACACGATCCCCTCTCCCGCGAGGAGAGGGGGCTTTACGACGGTCTCTAGAGGAAGGAGGAATAGTAAGGGCCTTGCCCTTGTTCCTGTGTGCATGTCACTGCCATTATGTTAAGGAAAAAGCCCCTTCTCCCTTTGGTAGATGGTTGGGATGAGGGGATCAAAATGAGATTTTTTGCTTGTTTATCACCCTCCCCTAAGGAGGAGTATCCGCTCTTAACTTAATGGCAGTGACGCGCCGTGTGGGAACGAGAAAAATTATTCCGTCTCCCTCCCAGGGCATAAGGGAGAAGGTTGGGATGAGGGTATGATAATCAATTCACCCAGCCCTCTTTCGCGAGGAGAGGGCGATTTTTGCCCTCGTTGCCAAGCGGCTCAAGGGGACGGGAAAAAGAACACCCTACAACTGGAGGATATTATGGGACGGTTTGTTTTATGGCTGGTGCTATTGCTGGGGCTGGTGTCGTTGCAGACGGCAAGGGCGTTGGATGTTCAAGAACTCCCGGAGCCGCTAAAGCCTTGGGTTAACTGGGTGTTGGCGGATGAAAGCCAGTACCGCTGTCCGTTTGTCTTCGACGACTTTCAACAAAAACGCTGTGCCTGGCCGGGCGTGCTGCGCTTGAATTTACAAGCTAAACGCGGAAGCTTTGTCGCCGACTGGACCGTATACCGCAAGGATTGGATTATGTTGCCGGGCGACAACCAGCATTGGCCGCAAACCGTCACGGTCAACAAGCAAGCAATGCCGGTGGTGGAAAAAGACGGCAGACCGGCACTGCAACTGCCCGCCGGGCATTATCAAATTAGCGGCGAATTTCTCTGGGAGCGCTTGCCGGAACAATTGGCCTTGCCCGAGGCTAGCGGCCTGATTCAACTCAGCGTTGACGATAAGCCGGTCACTTATCCGCAAATCAAGCAGGGCGCACTTTGGTTGCACGCCGATAACGATGAGACGGCCGATAAGCAACAAGATAGGCTGGAGTTGCAGGTGTTCCGGCAAGTGTTGGACGAGGTGCCGTTGCAAATCATCACGCGTCTGGATTTGGAAGTATCCGGCAAGACGCGGGAAATAGAGTTGCCGTACGCCTTGTTGCCGGACTTTATCCCGGTAGCCCTCAACAGTCCGTTGCCGGCCCGCCTGGACGGCAACGGCCGCTTATTGGTGCAGGTACGGCCGGGGCGTTGGAGTATCGATATTCACGGCCGCCTGCCGCAAGCTTTGACGCAACTGGATTTGGCCGTCAAGGACGAAAATTGGCCGGCGGAAGAGCTGTGGGCATTTCAAGCGGTGCCGGCCTTACGCCTGGTGGAAATCGCCAATCTGACTGCAATAGACGGCAGTCAAACCAATTTGCCCGCGGAATGGCAGCATTTGCCGACATACCAATTAAAACAGGGTGAGAGCATGGCGTTTAAGGTGATACGCCGGGGCGATCCGGAACCGCAGCCGAATCAGCTTAAACTGACGCGTACGCTGTGGCTGGATTTCGAGGGCGGCGGTTATACCGTCAGCGACAACATTACCGGCAGCATGAGCCGGGATTGGCGTCTGAATGCATTGCCCCAATTGAGTTTGGGGCAGGTTCAGCTGGACGGCCAGAGCCAGTTGATCACGCAATTGCCGGACCGCAGCCAGGGTGTCGAAGTGCGGCGCGGCGCGATTCAGCTGAATGCAGATAGCCGTATCGAAGCCGATTTGGGCAGACTCAGCGCCAGCGGGTGGCAACAGCGTTTTCAACAGGTGCAGGCCGAACTCAATATTCCGCCCGGTTGGCGTTTGCTGGCGGTCAGCGGAGTGGATAATGTGCCGGATAGCTGGTTAAGCAATTGGACCTTGCTGGACTTGTTTTTAGTGCTGATCGCGGCGCTGGCTGTGGGGCGCTTGTGGTCGCCGCAGTGGGGGGCGTTTGCCCTGCTCAGCTTGACGCTGATTTGGCATGAAACCGAGGCGCCGCGCTTGATTTGGTTGAATGTCCTGGCGGTATTGGCTTTGCTGCAAGTATTGCCGGACAATCGATTTCGGCACTGGCTGAAATGGTATCGCAACGGCAGTTGGCTGGTGTTATTGATGTTGACTATCCCGTTCATGATAGATCAGATCCGTGTCGGTATTTATCCGCAATTGGAATTGCCGGCGCAACCTATTCAACGCCTGCATTCGGTAATGAGTGCGTCAGCGCCGATGGCGATGCAAGCGGAGCCGATGATGGATATGGCAGCGGAGCCCGAGCAGAGCGAGCGGGCCGAAACAAAACGCGAGTATTTGGCCAAGCCCAAGATGTCTTCGCTATACGGTGGCAGCGCTGCCGGCAGCCTGCAACGTATCGATCCGGACGCCAATCTGCAAACCGGCCCCGGCCTGCCGCATTGGGAGTGGCATAGCGTGCATTTGAGCTGGAATGGCGCGGTCGATAGCGCTCAGCAAATTGGTTTGTGGTATTTATCGCCGGGCGTCATGATGTTGCTGCATTTTCTCCAGGCCCTGCTGGTGGCGGTATTGGTTTTGAAAATGCTTGGCGCCATCGCCGCCAACTGGCGCTTGTCCTTGCCGGGTTTAAGCTGTTTGTTGCTGCTACCGCTGTTGATTGCGCCGAGCGATAAGGCCTACGCCGATTTGCCCGATGCGCAAATGCTGGAGCAACTGAAAACCCGCTTGCTGCAAGCGCCACAGTGCCTCCCCAACTGCGCGCAGATCGCCGACATGCAATTATCGGTTAAGCCGGAGTCGTTGCGCATCGAACTGCAATTGCATGCGCAGCAGGATTTGGCGGTACCGCTGCCGGCTCAGCTTGAGCAATGGTTTCCGGAACTGGTCAGCGTCGATGGCGGCGAGGCGCAAGCCTTGATCCGGCAGGATGACGGCAGCTTGTGGTTGGTGGTGACGCAAGGCGTACATAAGGTAGTGATGCAAGGCCGCTATGCTGCGTCGGATAAATTCAGTTTACCGTTGCCGTTGCCGCCGCAACACGCCAGTGTCAATGCCGACGGCTGGCGGGTGGATGGCTGGTACGAAGACGGCAAGGTCGGTCCGCAGCTGGAGTTCAGCCGTTTGCAACTCGATACCGGACCGAAAAACAAGTTGCAGCAAACCGCTTTGCCGGCCTTTGTGCGGGTGGAAAGAACCCTGCATTTGGGCCTGGACTGGCGGGTGACCACTCGAGTCGAGCAATTGGCCGGCGCGCTTAGCCCGGTGTTGCTGGAATTGCCTTTGTTGCCGGGTGAAGCCGTGACCAGCCCGCAAGTGCGGGTCAAGGACGGCAAAGTATTAGTGAACATGGCGGCCGGCCAACCGACTCTGGAATGGGAGGCGGCGCTGGCGAAAACCGAGCAATTGGTATTGCAGGCTGCCGATACGCCGCAATGGCACGAAGTTTGGCGGGCCGATGTCAGTCCGATTTGGCATTTGCAAGCCGACGGCATTGCGGTGGTGCAGCATCAGGATGGGCAGGGACAATGGCTGCCGGAGTGGCGGCCCTGGCCGGGCGAGCGGGTTAATCTCGCTATCAGCCGTCCGCAAGCAGTGGCCGGCGCCACCTTGACCATCGATAGCAGCGAAATGATGGTTAAACCCGGACAGCGTAGCGAAACGGTAGAGTTGAGCTTGAGTATCCGCAGTTCCAAAGGCGGACAACATGCCGTAAAACTGCCGGAGCAGGCCGAATTGCAAAGCGTTACGATAGACGGCATGAGCCAGCCGATTCGCCAACAAGGCGCAACGGTAAGCTTGCCGATACACCCCGGTGCCCAGCAAATCGTGTTGAATTGGCAAACAGCCAAAGAGCCGGGATTTCTGTTGAGCACGCCGGCTGTCGATTTGGGCGTGGTCAGCGTTAATAGCCGTATTCAATTGCTGATGCCGCAAGAGCGTTGGTTGCTGTGGACCTTTGGGCCGAAGTTCGGGCCGGCTGCGTTGATCTGGGGTTTGCTGATCGTGCTGGCGCTATTGGCTTTCGGCTTGGGCCGAATCGACATCACGCCGTTACGGCAGTGGCAATGGTTCTTATTGTTGATCGGTTTGAGCCAGTTGCATATCGCCGCCGCGTTTTTGGTAGTCGGTTGGTTATTGGCACTGGGCTGGCATGCCGGCCATGCGCCGGCACGGCGGCGCTGGTTTAATCTGGCGCAAATCGGCTTGGCGGGTTTGACGCTGCTGTCCTTACTGCTAATCGGCATAGCGGTGGAGCAAGGTTTGCTGGGTGAGCCGGATATGCAGATTACAGGCAATCAATCCACGGCCACGATGTTGAATTGGTATCAGGACCGCAACGGCCCGCAACTGGCTACCGCCACGGTGCTGAGCTTGCCTTTGCCGGCATACCGGATTTCGATGCTGGCCTGGTCCTTATGGATGGCGGCCGCGCTTTTGAGCTGGCTGCGCTGGGGATGGGACTGCTTCTCCCGAAACGGGGTATGGAAAACGGCGGCGGTTGCGCCGGTCAAGCCGGAATAGGCGGGGGGTAATGGGCTTAAGCTGAGATAGATAGTCCCTTCCTTTTAATTACGCTCAGGGCATAACGGAGAAGGTTAGGATGAAAGGGTATTTTCTTTTCGGATTCTCCTCACCCCCAACCCTCTCGGCAACTGCTCCCCGCGTTGCGGAGGAATCGTTATGCGTGATGCCGAATAATTTGTTATTGCGCTCAGCCCTTGTGTTTCTCCTCAACCATTTCGTCGATGTGTTGCATGACATCGGCGCTGGCTTCTTCCGCCAGTTGCATCTGCCGGATTATTTCGTCGAGCAAGGTCGGGTTTTCCGTCCATTGCCGGCGAGAAATTTCGTAGGCATATTGAGTGGTTTTGTGGACTTCCGCATGAGGATGGTTCAACTTGGCGTAGGCGGTGGTGGTCCTGAATTTTTCGTAACCCAGACCTTCGTAATACCACTTGCCCAAGCGGCAATTGTGGTTGTCCACCATGATGGCGCTGTGTTGCGGGCAGTCGTTGGTGGTTTCGATCGCTACATAGCCGTTTTGTTTGTAAACAATATGATCGAGTTTGGCGAGAACCCCGAATGATTTGTCTTTAGCGTAGGTGATGTAATCGACCGAGATTTTCGCGGATTGGGATAAATTGGAAAATTGCTGACGAAACGAGTTAACTTGCTCCAGGATTTCTTCGGACAGTGTAGCCGAGTTATCCGCTTCGGTATGCATTTGCTCGACGCGCTTATTGAACGCTTTCAGCGTTTTCGATACTTCCAGCGCCGCATCCTTAGTGTGTTCGGAGAGATTTTTCACCTCGTCAGCCACGACCGCGAAGCCGCGCCCATGTTCGCCGGCTCTGGCGGCTTCGATCGAGGCGTTCAGTGCCAGCAGATTGGTTTGATCGGCAATGCCGGTAATCATCGACAAGGATTCGGTGATTTTTTTGCTGTCGTTGATTAAGGCGGCGATTACTTCAGACACGGAATGCACATTGGCGTTAATGTCGGAGAGGGAGTTGCTGATGATTTCTACTGTCGACAGGCTGGCTTCGGCATTCTGCCCGGTTTCAGTCGCGATATCCTCGACTTTCTGCATTTGCTCGGTAATGTTCAGCAAGTCGGCCTGATTGCCTTTTAGGTTATTAAGCAGGTTGGTAGTGTTGAGCGCGTGCAGGCCCGCCGATAAACGCCGCCTAATCATCAATTTGTCGTTTTCATCCATGTGCCTAATGGACGCGTTCATGTTTTTGGCCGATTGTTTTAACAAACCGGGAAAGCCGTCCACTAACGCATAACGTTCGTGATTGCCCTCGGAGGCGTGTTGAAAGCAGGTGTTAATTTCCTTGAAGTAAGACTCCATGATGTCCAGCATTTCATTTAACTCCCAGGCTACCTTGCCAATTTCACCCATTCCTCGAGTTTGGGTGATGCGGTGATAGAGCTCGCCGCGGTTAGTATTCTTTAACACGCATTCCACGCGTTCCAATACGTCTAGGGCTTGTTTGCCGGTTTGCCGGATATAGAATGCGACAATCGGCAAGGGGATTAGAAGGACCAATGCCAACCAATGCAGGTCTTTTTGCAGCAAGATGTAAGTAAAAATTGCGCACGATGAAATCAGAATCGCAGCAACCGCGTAATTCAGTTTGGTTTTTAGGAACGGAATATTGGCGTTCGAGTTCATGGCTTATACTCCGTTGGGTTTATAGAGACTCAAAACCAGACTATTGTAGCTTTTGGCGCCGGTCTGCTTGACCACGTCGAATAAATACTCCAGCGATTTATCTGGCGCATCCTTAATCGAGTGGCGTTTTTCTATGGCCAGCATTTCCCGATAAATCGGCGTTATCACTTCCAGTGCGGTGCGGGGAGGATTGCGGCGCACCGAATAGTAACCCTGCAGTTTGCCGTTTTTATCGTAGTCTGGCGTGATGTTGGCAAACACCCAATAAAAGCCGCCATCCGCGCAGAGGTTTTTGGCAAAGCCGAAAAATTCGTCGCCGGCTTTTAGGGTGTTCCACATAAATCTAAATACGCCGCGCGGCATTTCCGGGTGTCTGATGATATTGTGCTGTACGCCCAGCAGTTGATGTTCCGGGTAACCGGCAATTTCCATGAAGATCCGGTTGGCATAAGTGATTCGTCCCGACGTGTCCGTTTTTGAAACGATAAAGTCGTCGTCCGCAAGTTTCTTTTCATTATTATTCGGCGTGATAGTCGGCTTCATAATCCGCACCTTTAGTAGGGGTATTGGTTTGCTATTCTATGTTCTTTTCTGCGAAAGCTACATGGGGTTTCGTGAGCTTGGTCACAGCGTAAGGCAAAAGGAGGCTGTCGTTGCAGCCCTGGGTTAGGAATATTTCCTGATAACAAGATTAGCTCAATTGAGCAGATTAATCAGGAGACGTTTGATGGATGTGGCTTCGAATGGTTTGTCGAGTATTGCGGAAACTTCGGATTTTTCGATTGCGGCCAGCCGGCTCTGGTTTTGTTCGCTGGTGACCATCAGAATGGGAACCGAGCCGCGCTCAGGATGATTACGGATATGGTCGATCAATTGCAGGCCGTCCATCTCCGGCATGTTGTAGTCGGTAACGACCAGGTCGAAATACTGCTGATTGAATATATGCAAGCCCTGTTTGCCGTCGCGGGCGGTGACGATTTGATCGATACCGATGTTCTCGAAAACCTTGGTCAGATATTTCAGCGAAAATTCGCTGTCGTCCACCAATAGTACCCGCAGGTCTTCTATGTCCAGGTGCGTCAGGTTGAGCTTCTCCGGCCTGACATATTCCAGTGTGGAGTGTAAAGCCGTGCGTAAGGCCTGACCGGTAAACGGTTTGGGCAAGATCGCGATAGCGCCGGCCTGGCGGATAGGCTCCAGATATTTGATATTGGTTTCGCTGGAAATCAACAAAAACGCCATTTCATACGAAGCCTCGTCCCTACGCAAGGCATGCACCAGCTCGACGCCGGTCATGTCCGGCAAATACATCGCGCTGACAATTAAGTCCGGACGGGAATGCTGTAAGCGCTCGAACAACTCGGCGCCAGTGTTCACGCAGGTAATATCGGTGATTTCACAGTCATGCAAAAAATGCGAAATAATTTGCTGTTGAGTGTGCGACGGCTCGACAAGAACAACCTGAAGGTTGGCAAGCTGATGATCAGTCATGGGCTAATGTTTTTTCATGCAGTATAGGGTTAAACCGATATGCGCTTGTTTGGCAAAGTGTTTCGCGGCAATGAAGTCCTCGCGAGTTAAGGGTAGTCCATGAACGGAATGGTCGCAATAAATAAGGCCTATCGTCTTGTTCTCCGCATATACCGGGAAAACGAAGCACTCGTATTCGCCTATATATTGGCGGATTTGCGGGGAGTATAGGCCGTGATGCTGTTCCGGAAACAGCCAGACGCCGTCCAGCTGTTGTAAGGCGTGAAACAGCAAATTCGCGGAGGGTTCGGAGTTGTGAATCCGGATTTTTTGCTCGAGCGCCGCTTTCTGCCAGCCCAAGGAAAACTTTTCGTTCAGCGTCTGTTTGTCCGGGCTCAGCAACATGAACAGCGTTCTGTCCATTTCCACGCCGCGATGTATGCCTTCCAGTACCATCTCAAACAGGCCGTTCAGATCGATATGGCCGCTGATGTGGCTGCTGATGTCTTGCAGAATTTGAAATTGCAGCTGCTTTTTGTCGGTTTTTTCGTCCTCGGCGTCTTCGAACTTGGCGATGATGGCTTCGGTGCTGATAAATTTTGAGGCGTCGTTGGCGCCGAACTGGCGGGCGATATGCACTGCTTCGGCAGTGTTTTTGTCGATCTTGGCCTTCAGCGTTTCCGGGGACAGACCGGAGAAGGCGGCGATTTTTTGCAGGCAAGCCCGCATCGCGTCGGAGTCCCGGCCGGCTTTGAGCGCGGCGCAGATTTGATGGCCTAATTGCACCATTTGTATCCGCTTCTCGGCCGAATCCGGCTTGGCGATGGCGTCTTCTATCAAGCCGCTCAGACACCAGGATTTGCTGAGCTTTTTGCCGAGTTCCTGCAAGGTAAAACCGAGTATTTTTTTCTCGGCTTCGCGATTGTTCAGGCCGCTTTTTTCGATTTGTTCATGGACCTTGAGGGATTGCGGATTGCCGGAACACCAGAAAGCAATATGGCCGATGTTGTGCAGCAATGCGGCTACAAACACTTCCTCCGGCGAACTGTCGCCCATGGTTAATGCCAAATCCTTGGCCTGCACGGCGGCATGCAAAGCCAGGGCTATTTCTCGATTGGCTCTGTCCTTATTGGTTGAAGACAGAATCGCTTCGAAAAACGAACAAGTTAAGGTCAGTTCCCGAATCACTTCCGCGCCAAGCACGACAATGGCCCGCGATACGGTACTCATCTTTTGTTTGGACGGGTTGTAATAAGGGCTACTACCCACTTTAAGCAGTTTGGCGGTGAGATTGGGGTCTTGCAGAATCACCGTCGCGAGCTCGATGGCCCCTTTATGCCTGTCATCCAGCGCCGCGTAGATGTTATGCGCGGTGTTGGAGAAAATCGGCATTTCCTGTACGCGGAGCAACTCTGTCCATTCGTCCAGAGTTTGCGGTGGCTTCTGCGCGGTGCCGGTGGGGGTCATATGCTTATAAGGCTTTGATTTTGGCGAATTGCTCGTTCAGGTTTTTTAAGGACGATTGCAAGCCCGCCAGTTTCTCGCGCTCTTTCTCGATGACTTCCGGCGGTGCTTTATCCACAAACGCGGCATTGCCGAGCTTACCTTCGATGCGCGGCAGTTCTTTTTCGATGCGCTGGATTTCTTTTTCCAGTCTAGCCAATTCGGCATCTTTGTCGATCAGGCCGGCCATCGGAATCAGAATTTTCATGTTGCCGACCAGCGCAATCGCCGATTCCGGTGTGTTGTCGTCCGCCGCCAGCCAGGTAATGCTTTCCAATCGGCCCAGTTTCAGTAGATAACTTTCGCCTTCTTTCAGGTAAGCCTGGTCCGCGGCACTGCCGTTTTGTAATAGTACGTTCAACGGCTTGCCGGGGGCTATATTCATCTCGCCGCGTATTCTGCGGATGCCGAGGATAAAGTCCATCGCCCATTGGACTTGAGTTTCGGCATCGGGGTTGATCGCCGCGCTGTCGCTTTCCGGATAAGGCTGCAACATGATGGTCGCAGCAGTTACGCCGGCCAGCGGACTAACCCGCTGCCAGATTTCTTCGGTAATGAAGGGCATTATCGGATGCGCCAAACGCAGCACGGTTTCCAGCACGCGTAACAGAG
Source organism: uncultured Methylomonas sp. (assembly GCA_964529085.1). Classification (GTDB taxonomy): domain Bacteria; phylum Pseudomonadota; class Gammaproteobacteria; order Methylococcales; family Methylomonadaceae; genus Methylomonas. The sequence continues at coordinate 46,137 of CAZGUM010000008.1, forward strand.
TTTGGCGGGTGCCGCGTTGCAGGGTTTCGTCGTCGCTTTGCAGCGATATTTTCGCCAGTTCCAGATACCAGTCGCAGTATTCGTTCCAGGTAAATTCGTAGATCGCTTGCGC
>CAZGUM010000009.1:0-45689 GCA_964529085.1 uncultured Methylomonas sp.
TTTTCTTGCGAAATTGCATGCTACTTGCCCACCAAAATCACTGTTTTGTACATCGAAAAGACTATCTCAAATCTCAATTATGAGATTTTTTTATAAATTTGTCGGGTGACATAAAAAATGAAAAGTGATCGATTGATTTTAAAGCGATATTTCATTACTTGTGTCACACACCATACCCACTTTTGACGCAAAAAATGAAAAATTCCGGATTTTGTGCCTTTAATATTGAAAAATTTCGAACCCATCATTCTGATAGAGCAAGTTCGGCCAAGAGCTGACAAACAGTTTTTCAAGAAGCTTTGTTTTGAAGGGCAGCTATAGATTACTGAACCGCCTTTACAAATATGAGCACTATGTTACATTTTTGATAATCTCCTCTATTTCAGATTTTGAGATACACTAACAGGATGACAAGAGCGAGCGACTAGAACACCGGATTGATTGAGCTAATTTACTGCATCTGCCTTACTTGAGGTATCAGTGTTAACTTTATTTCAAAGACGATACTTTTTTGAGGGAATCAAGGGGCATGGGTGCCATGGCAGTTTTTGTTAAAAATTTTCAACCATCTCGATTGAATTGCATACCTATAGCCACCTCCCGACAACACTTCTTAACAAGCTAAAGATGTCCAACTTAGAAAAGCCATAGTGTCAAACGAGCCCATCTCCCACGATGCCGAAGCCGCGTTCCCTGAGGCTTTTTTGCACATATTACTTGAGCAAGGCTTGATTGATGAGGTGCAGTTAAAATATGCGCGACGTGTACAGACAAAACTGGAATTAGCCAAGCCCATATTGATTGTGCTGTGTGACTTAGGGTACATCACCACCAACCAACTCGTTCAGGCTTTCCGTAGCCACCCTATTAAGGTCAAGCTGGGTTGCTTTTTGGTGGAATTCGGCTACATCAACGCGACCGATCTCCACCAAGCGTTAGCAGCCCAACAGCAAATGCCCGGACACAAGCGGCTGGGAGAAATTTTGATCGAACGCAACCTCATTTCGGAATCAAAAATGCTGGAAGCGTTGGCGGATCTGGTGGGAATTTCAGTCATCGATCTTAGCGTAGCCCGAGTTGATATGACATTGATGTCGAAACAGATACTGAAATCAGCCAACAAACATTGTTTCGTACCGATCGAAAAACAGCAGAACGGTGTCTTAGTAGCTTTTGGCGATCCTCTGGACAGTGAAGCGATTGAAATCGCTCACCGCGTACTGGGGACCGAAATTATTCCAGCGGCGGGGCGACATTCGCAAATTCTCAGGTTCTTGCTGAATTACGAGCGTAACACTAGCCAGGACAAGAAATCGCTCGCAGAACAATCCATAGTAACTATCGTCAACCAAATATTTGACGACGCCATACTTCAGGAAGCCAGTGATATCCACATTGAGCCTTTAGAACTTAAACTTCGCATCCGTTTTCGAATTGACGGCCTCATGGCACATTATCAAGATTTTTCGTTGGAATTTGCGCAGGGCATAATTAGTCGTATTAAAGTCATCGCGGGAGCCGACATCGCTGAGAAACGGCGGCATCAGGATGGGCGCGTATTATACGAACAAGCGGCCACCAATCGTGTTTTTGATATGCGTGCCTCATTTTTTACCACCATCAACGGTGAAAAAATCGTCTTGCGCTTGTTGAACCGTAAAACGGAATTACTGGATATACAGGAAGTCGGCATGGCTCCTTTGATGTTAGAGCGATTTGTTCAAGATTCGCTGGACGTTCCGACCGGAGTCGTTATCATCACCGGCCCCACTGGCTCAGGCAAAACCACCACGCTTTACAGCGCGGTTGATTATCTCAATGCCCCGGAAGTTAGCATCGTCACGGCTGAAGATCCGGTTGAATACGTGATCGATGGAGTAGCTCAATGTTCGATTAATCCAAAGATCAATTTGACCTATGAAGAGACTCTGCGACATATCGTCAGACAGGACCCCGATATCATTGTCCTAGGTGAAATACGCGACCGGTTTTCCGCCGAAACAGCGATTCAAGCAGCCTTAACTGGCCACAAAGTGTTGACCACATTTCATACCGAAGACAGTATTGGTGGCCTTTTGCGGCTTCTCAACATGGAAGTCGAAGCTTTTCTGATTTCGTCAACGGTGGTTTCCGTAGTTGCTCAACGCCTGATACGCCGGGTATGCCGTAACTGCGCCGAACCTATCCAGCCAGATACGGCTTTACTTCGTCGTCTGGGCATCACACTCGACGACTTGACTGGCGGCACCTTTATGTTAGGCAAAGGCTGCGACAAGTGCCGTTATACGGGCTACCAAGGCCGGGTATGCGTTTTCGAACTCTTAACAATGAACGAAATGGTGAAGGATGCTATATTGCGCCGACAGTCTTCCTACGAAATCCGCCGTATCAGCTTGGAAAGCGCCGGTTTGGTAACATTGCTAGAAGATGGGTTAGTCAAAGCTGCTGCTGGAATTACCTCCTTGCAAGAGGTCATCCATAATTTACCCCGTTTTGGTAAACCTCGCCCCCTTTATGAACTGCGCCGCCTGCTGGGCAACCGATGATTGGAACACTACCAACATGAGCGAAATGTCACTTACGGAATTGATCGATGAAGCTATCGCGTCCGGAACCATCGCATTGCCGGTGTTTCCACGCGCCGTCACCGATCTACGCCACGCCTTAAAAGACGAGCATCGAACGATAGATGACGTTGCCAAACAAATCGCGATGGATGCCAGCTTGGCCAGCCAGGTATTAAGGGTTGCCAATTCATCGTTTTATGGCGGTTTGAGTACGGTCAGCACCGTCAAGGAAGCCATCGTGCGGCTCGGTTTAGCTCGCATCGTACAGATTGCTACGCTAGTGATGCAAAAAGGCCTTTTTACCTCTAAAGATCCTGCGGCGAACCAATACATGATCAAGCTGTGGCAACATAGTGTAGCGGTTGCGCTGGGCAGTGAGTGGTTGGCAAAAAGACTGGCGTTCGGATCGCTGGCGGAAGAGGCTTTTATGGCAGGGTTGTTTCACGACATCGGGGAGTTGTTGCTACTCAAATGCCTTGAGGAGCTACGCGTAAATAGGCCTGACATCAATCTACCGAAAGATCTGATACGCGAGATTACTGTGCGTCAGCATGAGGCAAAGGGCGCCTGGTTGCTAAAATCATGGAACCTTCCAGACGGCTATTGCGCCGTCGCAGGATCTCATCATCAGCTGGTAACCGAGGAAACCGGTACGGTCGAGCTGATCGTCAGGGTGGCTGATATGGTATCGTACAAGCTGGGCATTGCGCCGACAGCGCAACCCGAGCTGGTCGTTTCAAGTAGTGAAGAGGCGTCTCGCCTTGGACTCTCGGAGATCACCCTGGCCGAGCTGGAAATTGCGTTGGAAGACGCTGCCGCTTTGTCGGGTTAGGTAAAAAACAGGGGGTTGATCATTCACCAATAAAGTCCTTTTGGACTTTTCGCAACCCTAGAGTTCATTCTGCAAGGTCGATGGTGCCAGATGAAAACACGTGATTTTGATAGGCGCATTTTTTTATAACTAGTTTTCCAAGCAGACACTCAGCATAATTAACTGTCGGTTACCCAGGCTTCATTGGCACACCAGCTAGCCGCCCAATCGGGTATCTGCCAACCAGGCATCGGTCGAGCAATACCGTACCCCTGTGCCAAATCACATCCCATTGAAAGGAGTTGAGTGCCATGCGCTATGGTTTCTACCCCTTCAGCAATCACATGACGGCGAAATGCTGTAGCCAACCCAATGACGCCTGTAACAATGGCTAAATCATCCGGATCATCCAGCATGTCACGAATAAAACTCTGATCAATTTTTAGTAAATCCACGGGCAGGCGTTTCAGATACGTCAGAGACGAATAACCGGTACCAAAGTCATCTAAAGCAAACCGTACGCCTAATTCTCGGCAACGTTTCATCGTGACGGATACGTCTGCCATGTCTTCAATGGCACTGGTTTCCAATACCTCCAACTCCAAAAATTTGGGGTTAATACCAGAATGCTTGCCCAGTATTGTTGAAACATGCGTTACGAATTCAGCTTGCTGCAATTCGTACGCACTGATATTGACGCTTACGGAGATGGTTAGCCCTGCCGCATGCCATTGGGCTAATTGGGCCAATGCCGTATCAATAACCCATTCACCCAGCTCCATACTCAGTGGGTGACTCTCAATGGTGGGCAGAAAAAAACCCGGCGCTAGCAACCCCCGATACGGATGTTGCCAGCGAATCAATGCTTCAGCACCGACGATCTCGCCAGATTTCATATTGATCTGAGGTTGGTAATACAGTATGAATTCGTCTCGCTCTAAACCAAGCTGAATTTCCTGCAGATTTTCGCGCTGCGCCTGGATGGCCGCATCGTGCTGCACATCGAATAGGTGATAGCGGTTCTTACCTGCCTGTTTGGCAATATACATGGCTTGATCGGCATGACGTATCAGTTGCTCAGCGTCTACACCATCCTGAGGAAAGAGTGTTACGCCAATGCTTGCCGTTACTTGCAGTACTCTATTATCCACGCTTAAGTATTCGGCAGCAGCCGACACCAAACGCTGTAAAACGAGTTCGATGTTTGCTAATTTTTCCATGCTGGTGATGACGGCTACAAACTCATCACCACCTATGCGTGCAAGAGTGTCTCCATCACGCAGTGCAGATTTCAATCGTTCGGCAATGGTGATCAGAACCCGGTCGCCGACGTCGTGTCCATGAAGGTCATTAATGGCTTTGAATCCATCCAAATCCAGAAAAGCGATTGCGACCATCGAGTGATGCCTTTGACTATGAATCAAGGCCTGTTGTAGACGCTCGGCCAGCAACACGCGGTTTGGCAGGTGGGTTAACGCGTCGTAATGAGCGATGTGTTGTAGTTGTTGTTGAAAGTCTTTCATCGCTGTAATGTCCGAGAATAAGCCAACAAAGTGTTGTATTTCATTCCTGGCATTACAGACCGCACTGATGGTGAGCCATTCTGCGTATACTTCGCCGCTTTTACGCCGGTTCCAGATTTCACCTTCCCAATACTGATGGGTTGCAAGCGCTTGCCACAAGTCTTTGTAGAAGACCGGCGACTGTCGCCCGGATTGCAATATTCGGGCGTTTTGCCCCAGCGCTTCTTCTCGGCTATAACCGGTAATGCGTGTGAAGGCGTCGTTGACTTCGATAATGACACCTTTAATATCGGTTACCATAATACCTTCCCGAGCATGGTTAAACACCTTACCCGCTAATTTCAAATTTTCCTGGTTTTTTAGCCGCTCGGTAATATCCGAGGCAATGCCGATGATACCTCGCGTTTTGCCAGTCGCCGCGCACAGATTGACTTTGGTAATTTCTAGTATATGCGGTTCGCCATTGGCAAAAGATAAAGTTTCGTGGGAGATGTGAGGAGTATCTTGCGCCATGCATTCGATGTCAGATTGAATGCAGTTGCGGGCAACCTCTTCACCCAATAAGTCATTTAGCTGCTCGGCCGCCAGAAATTGGCTTTCCGTGATACCGACCGCATCACAAAAGGTTTTATTCACAAAACAATAGCGACCCTCATCGTTTGTCATCCAGATACCTATGGGGGCATGGTCGATGATGGCACGTAGCTGTTGTTCGCGCTGTTTAAGTAATTCAGCATCCTGCCGAAGCTTAGTGATGTCGTGCCCCACACCTAATACGCCCACCATTTTGCCTTGCTGATCAAATACTGGTGCTATTGTGGTTTCTAGCAATTCGCTGTGTCCATCCTCGGCAAAAGTGATCCTTTCTTCATTGACTAACGCACAACCCTGTCGGATAACCGCCTCATCATTCGCTTTGAAGGAATCCGCAAGATCCTGTTCGACGAAGTCATAGTCGGTCTTGCCGAGAATATCGGCTGTTTTGGCGCCGAAAAATCGTTCAAAACGTTGATTACAATTCAGATACACGCCATTGATATCTTTCAGCCATACCAGATCCGGCAAGGTGTTGATCAGAGTTTGTAATTGTTGCCGTTCAAAATTCAGTGCACACGTAGTATTTTTACATTTTCGTAAAGCCGGCAATGCAAGCCCAACCACCACCAAGCCATCAATGACACTGCCCCCAACCCCCAACTGTACCAGCAATCCAGAGTGCTCTAGTATCGCCATAAACGACACTTCGCCAGTGAAAATCAGCAGTAAAATGATCCAGATTTTGGTATCCGGCTGTGTCAGAAATATGAGTACAGAGTAGACAAGCAATAACATACCGCCCCCGCCAACCAATGTCGTCAACGACTGGGCGCTCATACTAAAGGCACCCGCTTCACACGTTGCGTCTGTAGTAAACTGAGCTGCAGCCATGGCTGAGTATTGCATCCCGCTGATAGAAATGCTCATAAGCAGAGAAACTATAACGAGGGATAAGATACTATTGAGTTTATGCAGTTGATCAAGTCGAGTAAATATCCACAAGACGGCATAAGCGACGCTAAAAGTAATGGCTAACGACCTGGCGATCAGACCAAAGTGATATAGAATTGGGGGTGTCATTTTTAAAGATGCCATACCAAGGAATTGCATGGCGCTCAAGGCACTGCCCATGAGGAGCGCAGCATAATACATGCGCCTTGTGTTTTCGGACCTCAACGCCACTTTCAGTCCGAGATGGATACCGACGATAGTCATGCCGTAAGAGAGTAGTGTGAGTTTGATGTCATAACCACAAGGAACCGGCGTACGCATGGCAAGCATGCCAAGAAAATGCATACACCAGATACCGCTGCCCAAGGTGATCGCTCCCCCCACCAGTCGCCCGTTCCGCAGATATTCAAAGCATATCAAACACGAAATCCATGCTGTCGCTACAGAAATAGCAACTAAATTGATGTTGTAGGTATATTCCATTACAACTTACCGGTTATTGATGGCGAGTTTTTTCAAGTTTTACGTTTGCAATTTCGACACTTTTTCATGCTATCTTCTCGGAAGTTGAAGCCCAAGCACGATTGAAATACCCGTGGTGAAGTGCGTTCCTTATCATTACAGGGAGAATCTGAAGCTAATGTGGGATTTCCCACTCACTCAGCCGACTTAAGTCAAAATAATTGTAGTCCATTGATTTAATTTAAAAACCACAAAATATAGCCGGTTAAAAATTTAACACTACTGTCTACTGTGGTGCTGGTTGGTATAACAACGCCGTCACTGATTTTGCGTCTGCGTGGCATATTGTGGCACCAGGCTTTAAAAGCGATCTACCAAAGCTCAACTTCTCCAGTACTTTCAGTAGAGTTCGACATTGAATTGTCTTCTCGAACCACTCGAGATGTACTTCTTTTTTGTGTAGGCCATGATGAGTCGCTAACTATAAATTTTTCTAAATTTCGTTTGAGTGCACTATTTAACTTAATCAAATCATTGCCGGAAACTGTATGAATTTTCGAATCTTCTAATGCTTCTGCATTGAGTTCAGTCAACCCGTCAGAAGCGCGGCGTGTCCTTTCTACGGATAGTGTTTGTTCAGCAATTGAAAGCCGAATATTATTAGCCGCTTCATTGATATGTTCTGTAGACTGATACATTTCTTCGAGTTGCGTTTCGGCAAGTTTCGATTTTGTAATGGATTCCTGCATGGCGGATTGACTAGCTGACATGGTATTGACAACAGAGGTAGTACTTTTTTGAATGAGTTCGATCGTTTTCTGAATTTCGGTAGTTGATGCGCTTGTGCGTGCGGCCAGAGTTCTAACCTCATCGGCTACGACGGCAAAACCACGTCCCTGTTCGCCGGCGCGCGCTGCTTCAATGGCGGCATTCAGTGCCAATAAATTGGTTTGGTCAGCTATATCTTTAATAATTTTAACAACCTGACCAATTCTTTCACTGCTTTGATGTAATGCTTCAATTTGCTGTGAAACGCAGTGGAGTTGATTCGATAAATGATCGATGCTCGCTACCATTTCATGAATCAACCTTTGATTCAAATTGAGACATTCCAATCCCGTTCGTGCCGAACGGGCAATCTCGTCGGCGCGCTGATTGACCAATTGATTGGATTCATGAACTTCATTAATTGCATCAATTACTGACCGACTAATTTGCGCTTGCAACGCCGCTTTTTGCGTATTTGAACTATACGTATCCGTTAATTCTTCTGCCATTGGAATCAATCGCGAAACGGTACGCCTCATTTCAGAGACCGTTGCTTCGCTGTGCTGCATGATTTCGTTCAGGGTTGACCAAAAATGCATCAGAATGTCTTTTTTATTGATGGGCACTCGAAAAGACAGATTGATACGCTCAGAATCGAGGATAGCTCGAAAACAATCTTCGCCAGAGCTTAATCGTTTAACAAAATAGCGCCTGGTTAAATAATGTGTTCCTGCAACAAGGACTAATTCTCCAACGAGAAAAACGTCTAGTTTAGGGATGGCGTATAGAGTTTGGTTCTCTGTATTTAGTAACCATCCTTGCAGCGCAATAGCTACGAAAATGATTGCGATTGGAAAAAACAATGTGCTGGAACGTTGCTTATTCAGGGTATTGTCCATGATGTCCCACTAAAAATGATGTGCAACAAATAGATTAGTCAAGAATTCGAAAACAACAATACTAGATAGAGCATGATTTTTGGCTGCGTAAACGTAAAATTTCGACTAACCTTATTGTTCAGTTTCTGTGGGCAAAAGGAAGCATGCTAACGCCAAATCTGAAACTGTTGCCGCTGAAATGGCGTTCGTTGAAATAAATATGCGTAGCCAGAACAATAGATGGTCATTGGACATGGTATGACTGAAAGTAAAGAAAATGAAAATCAGCTCTTAATGCTAAAAAGAGCGCTGGATGCCAGCAATGAAATGATTATTATCACGGATGAGCATGGCTGCATTCAGTATGTCAATCCGGCTTTATGCGTCTTTACCGGTTGGAAAGAAGAGGAAATTATAGGGAGGCCGACTACTTTATTCGATAGCTCCAATGCCAATCCGATCATGCTGTACGAAATGCAGCAGTGTTTGCGTCAAGGTAGGTCCTGGAGTGGACGCTTACTAAATCGGCGGCATGGCTCCAAGCCCTTTCTAATAGCCGGACAAACCACGCCACCCGACCCGCTCGACTTTTGGGCGGAAATTAATATAACCAGCATCCGTAATGATTTAGGCGAACTCTTGGGCTATGTGCAAATCCAACACGATGTCAGCGAACAGGTGGATAAAGAACAGGCTATTTTAATGGAGCACGCGGACACCGCGGCACGCCTCTCGATATCGGAAATTTTGCAACAGTCCTTGCCGTTAGAGCAGCGCTTCTCTCAGGTGCTGAATTGCCTATTCGATCTAAAAGCCTTCGATTTACAGCGCAAAGGGGGGGTATTTCTAAAAGACCCCGAGTTGGATTTTCTGGATATGTTTGTCCTGCATGGTCAGTTTAGCGAAGAGTTTATACGCAGAGAACAGCGTATTCCTTATGGTGCTTGTTTGTGTGGTCGAGCCGCTATTTCCCAGGAATTAACCGTCTCCGATGATTGCTTTTGCGATCCACGTCACGACCATACCTTTGAAGGTATGCAGGCGCATGGCCACTATATTGTACCGATAGTGTCGGCAGGGGCCACGTTAGGCATTTTGTTTTTGTACACTGATCCGTATCCGGTAAAACTTGAATCCCGGCTGAACATGCTTCAGCAGGTGGGCGACATGCTTGCATTGACTATACTGCAAGAACAAGCTAAGAAATCCTTGGAAACAGCGCGAGATGCGGCCGAGCAAGCTGCTAAAATGAAAGCTGAATTTTTAGCCAATATGAGCCATGAGATTCGCACCCCCATGAATGGGGTTTTGGGAATGCTGGATATTATCAAAGATACTGAACTGACGCGCGAGCAGCACGACTTGATCGAGACGGCCAGTAATTCCGCCGAATCTTTGCTCTCTATCATCAACGACATTCTTGATTTTTCCAAATTGGAAGCCGGCAAAATTGAGTTGGAATGCATCGAATTCTGTCTGCCGCTACTGGTCGAAGAGGTGTGTGCTATTATCGCATCGGCTGCGCACACCAAACATCTGGAGCTAAATTGCTTTTTACCGCCCGATTTACCGTCCCGTTGGCGAGGTGACCCCCATCGGATTCGGCAAGTGTTGACCAATCTAATTGGTAATGCCGTGAAGTTTACCGAGCATGGCGAAGTCGCCGTGAAGGTTTACATCAAAGAAGTGATGAGCGACAAATTCCTAGTGCGTTTTGAGGTGAAAGACACCGGTATTGGGATCAGTCCAGAGGTTCAGGCCCGTTTGTTTCAACCTTTTTCGCAAGCAGACAGCACAACCGCTCGCCGATTTGGCGGCACCGGGTTGGGTTTATCCATTAGTAAAAATCTAGTCACTATGATGGATGGCATTATGGGTGTGGAGAGCGCGGAAGGCGAAGGTGCCAATTTCTGGTTCAGTTTACCGTTAAAAGCCATCTCCGGTACCGAGTTGTTGCCGGTAATCGATTTGTCAAATAAACGCGCATTGATTGTGGATGACAATGCGACAAACCGAAAAATTTTACAGCATTATCTTGTGCATTGTGGCATGACCGTAACGGAAGCTGAAAGTGCGCATGCAGCATTAGAACTGCTAACAGGCATTGAAAATGTCTCGACACCATTCGATGTAGTGCTAACCGATTTGCATATGCCGAACATGGATGGTTGCGAATTAGCCCGTTGCATTAACCAAAACCCCACTATTGCTAGTATTCCCCGAATATTATTATCCTCAGGCGGATTGAATTCCGAGGCCGAACGTTTAGAACTGGGTTTTATCCAAACCTTGGTCAAGCCCGTCAGACAACTACAGTTGTTCGATGCTATTAACAGCTCTTTGCAAACGATTAACCAAAGCCCGACATCTACAGCGTTCACGGTCGCCTCAAATTTATCCGATTACAGTCGGAAAAAGGTGTTGGTAGTCGAAGACAACAAAGTTAATCAAAAAGTCATTCTAGCCATGCTGAGCAAATTTCACTGCACCCCCGATTTGACAGAAAATGGACAGCAAGCGTTGGATAAGCTGGCCCAGAAAACCTACGATTTGGTGTTGATGGATTGTCAAATGCCCGTCATGGACGGTTATGAAGCGGTTCGCACGTTGCGCGGCCAAGAAATGAACCTAACCGGCAGGCGGACCCCTGTCATTGCCTTAACCGCACACGCTTCTATCGAGGAGAAAGAGAAATGCTTATCTGCCGGCATGGACGACTTTCTCACTAAACCAATTGCCAGGCATGAACTAGCCAGAGTGTTGGCGCACTGGTTGGTTGAGCCTACATTGGATGAATTACAGCGAATAGACCCCTCGCCTTCAACGAGTACAGTTACGATTACCTCAATATGGGATGAAGGGGCTGCGTTGAGAAATCTGGATGATGATCAAACGCTTCTACAAGAGCTGATCACCTTATTTTCGCAGAATATCCCCTCTAGACTGGAGGAATTGTCTGACGCTTTAGCCCGACAAGATTTGCCTGCCTTGGCCGATGCTGCCCACGCGATTAAAGGCATGGTTGGGCATTTTTCTGCCAACACTGTAATGGTAGACGCTGCGACCTTGGAAGAGTGTGCACGCCAGAGCGAGTTGATCGACTTCCAACCGCTGACTCAACAATTAATCGATGGGGTTAATCGTTTGCAGAGCGCTTTACAACAAAAACAAGGAACCCTGCTGTGACCATGGAATTCAAGTTTGATGAACTCAAATCGGGTGACCGTCTACCGTCTCCTAGCGGAGTTGCACTTACCATCATGCAATTGGTCCAAAAAGACAATTGCACGTTACTGCAACTCGCGGAAACAGTGAAAACTGATCCGGCCTTAACATCAAGAATATTAAGTTTCGCCAATTCGGCCGGCTTAGGTGCACATCGTCCCATTGCTAATATTGCGGAAGCCGTACAAATGATGGGCATGCAACCTGTCCGTAATTTCGCTCTCAGTTTGTCATTGGTTAGTAAGAATCAAAAAGGGCAATGCACGGCGTTTGATTATACTGCTTATTGGATGAAGTCACTTGCCATGGCGGTTGCCATTTCAGCGATTTCTGCCCGAGAACGCACGGTATCGCCCGAAGAGGCTTTTACCTTGGGATTGTTGGCGGATATTGGCGAACTGGCTTTAGCCACAGTTTGGCCGATTGAGTTCGCCGAATGCTTGACTACTGCGCATGGGGATGAATTACTGAGGCTGGAGTATGATCGGTTTGCAGTCGATCACAAACAGCTATCCATCATGCTACTAAAAGATTGGGGCTTGCCGGATATATTTATTGATGCCTTGCAACAGAGCTTTGGTCCCGCTTTGGCCGAGGTGACCCGAACCACACGTTTTGCGAGTCAATTGGGTTTTGCGCGGCAACTGACACACTATTGCGTGGCAGATGATGACACGCGTACTGAGTTAGTGGACGCGCTACAACAGGCCGCAGTTTCACATAACCTTGAAGGCGAAACGTTTACCCAATTCCTAAACGATACCCTGCAGGAATGGCATGCATGGGGCAAGCTCATCGATATTAAAACCGATGTACGCAAAGCCTTTCCTAAAGTCAAAGCTGTGCAAGAGCCTGTTTTGCAGGGGTTAGATTTGTTGTTGGTGGATGACGACCCCTTGATGTTGACCCGTTTATCCAAGCAATTGGTTTCGGCTGGGCATCGCGTCGAAACCTGTCGTGACGGAGCGTCGGCATTAAAACAGGTGCTTGAGCATAAACCGCAGCTGCTAATTACTGATTGGCGCATGAAACCCATGGATGGACTAGCGCTTTGCAAAATCCTGCGTAGTTCTGAAATAGGTACAAACCTATACATTATCATGTTGACGTCTGCCGAAACCGAAGATGAATTAGTAGAAGCGTTCGACACCGGCATTGACGACTATGTCACTAAACCGGTCAATCTCAAAATACTATTAGCTCGGATTCGCGCGGCGCAACGTATCACTAATATGCAACTCGCCTTGGAAAAGGACAAGGAAGATATTCAACGCGCCAATGCCGAGTTGGCAACCGCCAATCGCCGTTTGAATATCATGGCCAACACCGACATACTGACCGGAATTCCTAATCGCCGCTATGCTCTATCACGTCTAAACCAGGAATGGGAGACTGCAAAACGTTACAAACGCCCGATCAGCGTTTTAGTGCTGGATCTGGATTATTTCAAAACGGTTAACGATACTTTGGGACATGATGCGGGTGATGAAGTATTGGTTCACACTACCAAACTCATGAAATCGGCTGCACGGGCTTCGGATATTGTCTGTCGTTTCGGCGGGGAAGAGTTTTTGGTAATCGCCACGAATACGGATGCGAATGCGTCGTTACTCGTAGCCGAACGCATCCGCAAACTCATTCAAACCTGTCAGCCTAAAAACCTGGCCTTGCCCCGGCGTATTACCGTCAGTATTGGTGTTGCCTGTTCCGTGGGGCATAAAACCGGCTGGAATGAACTCATCAAGTTCGCCGATCAGGCTTTATACCAAGTGAAGTCGAGTGGCCGTAACGCGACCCAGTTAGCGTCCTTTTAAATACACTCAGTCGTATGTAGTGTCAGCCCCACAATTTCAGAACTGAGCATTTAAAACAGGCAAGAAAGATGAGATGAATGCTTTCTTCCAATCTTGAAAATAGGGCGATTAACAGTGGTTTAAATGGGGTACTATTCCCATCGAATAGATCGTGAGTCATTAGTCACTGCACTCTATATACCTCAATAATTACAATAATATACCTGTGATAGCTTTAAGATTGATTGCGCTCGTCATTGTAATTTTTTTGTCCGGTTGGTTGGGTTTGAAAATGGCAGTGCCTCCAGGTTACGCCAGCCCGCTTTGGCCTCCGGCTGGCCTCGCATTGGCGGCGATGATGTTATGGGGGCGAAAATTATGGCCGGCAATTTTGATTGGATCAATGGCCAATGAATTTTTGGCCGGTTATTTGGCCAATGCCAATTTCACTCCTGCCGTTCTAATCTCATTTTGCCTGATTTCTTTAGGCTCAACCCTGCAAGCCTGTGTGGGGCACTGGCTTTCTGCAACACTGATCGGTACAGGTGTGCCTAAATTGGATAATGCGCGGCAAACACTACTGTTTTTTATTTTGACGGGCCCACTATCTTGCCTAATAGCCGCCAGTGTTGGTGTCAGCAGCATTATTGCCGTTGATTTGCTACCCAAGAGTCAGGTCGCAAGCGCTTGGTTGAACTGGTGGGTAGGCGATAGCTTAGGGGTATTGATCATTTGTCCCTTAGTTTTTTGTGTGTTCGCCCACCCTCGAGAAATATGGCGCGCGCGCCGGATTCAAGTTGCATTACCACTTATAGCGACCATACTCGCTTTGGCTTTAGTTTTTATACAAGTCTATCAAGCCGAAAAGATCAGAATACAAATGATTTTCGACAATCAGGCCGATAAAATTGATCGTTTGCTGATTGAATACGGTAATAATGTCATCGATAACGCCCTGACAATTAAAGCGCTTTACAGAGCTTCCAATCAAGTTACTCGGCATCAATTCGGATTATTTGCCCAAGCTATACTTCAGCAACATCCAGAGATCCAAGCATTGGAATGGCTGCCACGAGTCCGCCATGATCAACTCTCACACTTTGAATCAACTGTTCAGGCAGAAGGTTACCCTCACTTTAAAGTTGTTGAGCAAACTATCGATGGGTCGCTCCAGGCGGTAGAGAATCGCGCCGAATATTTTCCAATCACTTTTATTGAACCTATGAAAGGGAATGAAAAAGTCTTTGGCTTTGATTCATTAACCAATCCTATCAGTCGTGAATCGAAACTATTAGCTCAAAAATACGACAAACCCAGCCTGTCAAATGCATTATTTTTAATGCAGCGCACAGATGCCAGTATTGCCGTTTTACTTTCCATACCGGTGTACACCCACCTTCAAAGTTCATCAACTCAGCAACTTACCGGATTCATTTCTGCTGTTATATTAACGGCTAATTTGGTCGAAACCGCTTTGAAAGGACTTGATAGTCAGAATTTTTCTATTCGAATCGACGATATTAACCCAGCCACCCAGGATACCAATCTATACAATAAAAACACGACGAGTGACTTGAATGCTAGCTATGGCTTAAAAATCTGGGAACACCAATTTAAGTTTTGCGATCGGACATGGAAAATAGTAATCAGTCCCGACAACCATTTTCTGGCAGTGCATGGCACTGCTTTGCCGTGGATGACCTTATCGGGTGGACTATTTTTTTCCAGTTTGCTGACCGTACTATTGTTGACTATCAGTGGGAAAAGGGCGCATGTCGAAGCATTAGTCGATATCCGCACTGCGGAATTAAGAGTCGCCGAAAAATCAGCACGTGAATCAGCAGCACAATTGCGCACAGTCGTGGAGTCTCAACCAGAATGTGTCAAGGTTGTCGCACTTGATGGTTCGTTATTACAAATGAATCAAGCAGGACTTAATATGCTTGAAGCGGACAATTTACAGCAACTAAAAGCGTCAAGCCTTGCCGAGAGGGTACTCCCAAAATATAGAACCGCATTTGCCGGTATGCTTCGACGGGTATTTTCTGGACAGTCCGTGATAACTGAGTTTGAGATCAACACGCTAAAAGGCAGGCGTCGATGGCTGGAATCCCATGCCGTACCCATGCGCAATACCACTGGCGATATTATTGCCATGCTTTCGGTGACGCGCGATATCACTGAACGAAAACGAGCCGAGGAAAGTCAACGGTTAGCGGCGAGGGTGTTTGGAGAGGCGCACGAGGGTATTGTCATTACGAATGCCGATGGCATCATTATTGATGTAAATCCTATGTTTTGTGAAATTACGGGGTATAGCCGAGATGAGGTTCTAGGTCAGAATCCGAATATTTTACAATCCGGCAACCACAGTCCAGATTATTTTCAAGGCATGTGGAACTCCTTGAAGACTCATAGGCACTGGCAGGGTGAAGTCAGGAATCGCAAAAAAAATGGCGACCTTTTTGCCGAATTATTGAGCATTTCGGTTCTATGCGATGAACAAGGACAGATAATTCATTATTTGGGCTTGTTTTCCGATATCACCGAGAGCAAACAGCAACAACAACTGTTGGAGTTATTAGCTCATTTTGATCCTTTAACACGAATACCTAATAGAACATTATTTACAGATCGGCTTTTACAGGCATTAGCGCATAGCAAACGTGACCAATCCCTATTGGCCATCTGCTTTCTTGATCTGGATGGATTTAAACCGGTAAACGATGAGTTTGGACACGATGTCGGCGATCAGGTTTTGATCGAAGTGGCTGACCGCATCAAACAAACGTTGCGAGAAGCAGATACCGTATCTCGTCATGGTGGTGACGAGTTTGCGGTACTGTTAAGTGATCTGCGCTCCATTGAAGAGAGCAAGCTAGCAATTTCACGCATACATCAAGCGATTTTAGAACCTTATTTGATCAACGAGCAACCCATAACTATAGGCGTAAGTACAGGTATTACTGTTTATCCTTTGGATGATAGTGACCCGGACACATTGTTGCGTCATGCTGATCAATCGATGTATCAAGCCAAATTGGCAGGCAGAAATAGCTTCCACCTATTTGATGCCAATCAAAATCAGCAAGAGATTGATCGCCATAAACAAGTCAATGATATAAAAACGGCTTTTCTTGGGCAGGAATTTAGCCTGTACTATCAGCCCAAGGTTAACCTTAAATCAGGTCAAGTAGTGGGGGTCGAAGCGCTTATTCGTTGGGTACATCCTGAACGTGGACTAATTTCACCCTTGGTATTTATGCCAATCATCACTGCCAGTCATCTTGAGATAGAGGTAGGTAACTGGGTTATCAAGCAGGCTTGGCAACAATTGGCCGCATGGCATAATCAAGGTCTGTTACTTGAAGTGAGTATTAATATTTCCGGTTATCATCTACTGTCTCCTGGATTTATAGAACATTTGGATGCAACTCTGGCTACACAACCCCAATTAGCATCACAATTTTTTCAATTAGAAATCCTGGAAAGCACCGCGCTGGACGAACTATCCGCCGTCAACAAGGTCATCAAAGCCTGTCGTGACCAACTTGGCGTTAAAGTCGCTTTAGATGATTTTGGCACCGGTTACTCGTCCCTCACCCACTTACGGCATTTACCCGTCGATTGTGTAAAGATCGATCAAAGTTTTGTTCGGGATATGCTGGGCAACCCGGATGATTTTGCAATTGTTGAGAGTGTTATCAGCCTTAGTGATGCTTTTCATCGTGAAGTAGTCGCTGAAGGGGTAGAAAACCATAACCAGGTTAATGTGCTTTTGTTGATGGGATGTGAATTAGCCCAGGGTTTCGTTATCGCTAAACCCATGCCGGCTGGTGATATTGCTGGTTGGACACAAGGCTATCAGCCACATTCAATCTGGTCGCTGTTAGTCGAACAGAATATCAGTGCAGAAAAAGCCTTGATAACGATTTTTAGAATTGAACTCCGGCAATGGTTAAATCAAATTCATGCTTGTCTGGACTCAACACATCAACCCGTTTGGCCAGTGATGAACAGTAAGAAGAGTCATTTTGGTCGTTGGCTTAAGCGAGCCCAACAACATGCCATCTACCCCATACAGATCCTGGAAAAGATTTCGAAAGCGTATAAAGAACTGTTGCAGCATGGTATTGCCATGAAGCATCATGTTATTAAGGGTGAGTTTGAAACCGCCCAGCATTATTTCTCTGATTTACAAATAATTCATGAAGACATTGATCAACAGTTACTGAATATGTAACAGGCGACATTGATGTGTCAAAAATAAATTTCTGCACCGTTCAACAAAGATGACTGATCAAGGCGCTCAAAATCATGATCCTTTGCAGTATTTCATCCAAACGTTCTTCAAATGCCAGCCAATCAGCCATTTCGCCGAGTTCGTTCCAGCCGAAATATATGCCTCCTCGAACAGCCGACGCAAAAACACATGCTAACAAAACCCAATGAAAGCTAAATTATTTGTTTGTACCTACCAATCTATAGTTGCAGCAGGCGATGACATAATGCCATTTTTCAGTATGCTTGAATGTCAGTTAAAGGAAACACAGCGGTCATAGGCTATAAAAAAAATGAACGACGGGAAGGGGTCGATAGCGACAATTCGCCACTGCCAAAAGCCGTCGTTCCATTCTGGCGTAATCGTATCGGAAGGCCTTAAAGCATCGGCGGTTTTATCTTGCCCGACAACACGGCTATAGCCAGTTCCATTTCATCCATTGCCAGGATTTGATCAATCGTTTCATGTTTGATGCTGTTCGCGATCTGTAGAATTTCTTCGTTGACTGCCTTCAAAGTTGCCGATTGTTTAATCAGACGGTTAACTTCCTTGGTTTGTGCAGCGCTTAGTCGATCCTGTTGCCATCGGGAAAACTGTTCCAGGAAATACCTTTGGTCGTCCAATTGTTTGTCATATAGATCAAAGATCCGATTCAGGGTGGCATCGTCCAATACATAAGGCTTGGCTATTGCCTGACGCAGGTTGTCCAACTGAATCATGGATTCCTCCAGCATGCCGTCCACCATAAAGGTGAAGGTCGGCAACATACTAATAGGGTGCCACTGAATTTGTTGATCTTCCGGCGCCTGGTCCTGTGTAGTGTCGTCATCACCCCGTTTACAGTGACGTGCCAATAATTCATCCAGTTCCTCATCAAATTCATTGGCCGTCTTGAACTGAATGGGCTCACGGTTCGGCCATACTTTCAATACTCTGGTTTTGGTATCGAAGCCTGGTGTTCCCAGTGGTTCGCCGATGACCCAAGTCGGCACATTGATTTCACTATATTGCCTGGCCATGTGTTGAGCGCAAACTTCAAGTACGTTTTCATCGGCACTATCGTCGGCAAAGATCAATTGCGCCGCCCACTCCCCGCAGTGTTCGCAGGGAATGAGGCTTCTTTCAAAGATGTCTTCGGGTGGCGAGTTTTCGGGTGTGTCGGGTTGGGCGACAGGATTCAGTTCTAGCCGATGCTGGGAGAGGTCAAGATAATCGGCGTTATCGCGGCAAACCCAGTTCAGCATTTGCCCTGACGGGTTTGGATTTCGCTCGAACATGGCTACCGTTTTCCTGTATTGGGCGTCGGTGGTCTTGGCGTTTTGAATGCGCGGCAGGTTGTTTTTCAGCTCGATTAAATCATCCTGCCCCAGTTCCGACCGGAAAGCGGTGACGCTCCCTTTGGGATCGACCGCGAAAATAAAGTAATTCCCGGTTTCGAGCATTTTATTTAAGACAGTCTGCACGACCGGGTTGTTCGGGTTCACCAGTAGATTGAATGTGGCGTAATGGTAGAAGTGGAAGCCAAAGTGAACCACGACGCAGTCGGCATTACCGTACAACGAATGCCCGAAACTAAAACCGGTGCGGGTGTACTCCTCAGGAATAACCATTTCGAGCCGAAGTGCCAAAACGCCGAAGGTTTGTTTCCGTTCCTCAACGAGGCCCAAGGCACAGCAGGGTGCTTCGGCGGTGAGAAAATCATCGATAAACTGACTATTGACGGTAAGCCGTGGGAGTAGGGGATAGACGTTGCTCATGGGGCATCACTGGGTTAGGCAGGGGGCGTTGGGATGATAAATCATACCCGGAGTTGGAGTGATCACTAAATCCGTTGTACGGTGTGATACTTGCTTGAAGGAAGGTGTTGAAACTGCGATCATCTGCGCCACAATCTCATCATCGATTGCAATTGTCACTTGTCCCTGATTTGATCTTTGGCGCCGGCGTTTTCGTCGGCTAGTTTTTTTACATCCCATCTTTTGAGGAAACCATGCATAAATCCGAACTCATTGACGCTATTGCCAGCCATGCGAATCTCAACAAAGCCGACGCTGGACGGGGTCTGGATGGCATCCTCAGTGCCATTCAAAACGCCTTGAAAAACGGCGATTCGGTATCGTTAGTGGGGTTTGGCACTTTCGAAGTCAAGGAACGTGCCGAGCGTCAGGGCCGCAACCCGCAAACCGGCGCTGAACTGACCATTGCTGCGGCAAAACTACCAGGCTTTAAAGCCGGAAAGACCTTAAAAGACGCCGTTAACGGTTAAATTCTCTTTAGGAAAAAGGGCTTTGAATGACTCGAAGTCCTCTTGAAACTGCGCTATGATTCGGCGGTTAACCCACTGTCGAACATTCGTATTTCAGATGATAAAATCGGAACTGATCGGGGCGCTGGCCGCCAAGCAAGCAACCCTGCTGCAAGAAGACGTAGAGCTCGCTGTCAACACGATCATTGAGGTTTTGATCACCGCCGTCGCCACTGGCGAACGAATTGAAATTCGCGGATTTGGTGGTTTTTCCACGATTCCCCGCCAAGCGCGTATTGGCAGGAATCCAAAGACCGGGGAATCTGTCAGTCTACCTAATCGACACGCTGTTCACTTTAAACCGGGCCTTGATTTGCGACACCGGGTAAACGCTTCGAAACAGGCGTTCCCCGCCATTAAAGACCTGTAACCCCGTTCCTGGGTACCTGATCACCCCTCCACCGGTACCGCGGATTGCCTGCGGCGGCGTCCTGTCCATCCCGGCCGCTCGGAGCCCGGTCTAGGGTCTCGCAGCGATGGAAAATGACTACGGCGTTATCTCTATTGACTGCCAAAGAAATTCATAGGAAACCGGAGGGCGGTGTTGATCTCTGGCTTGCTGAGCTTCGTTATGTTCGTAGGTATGCAGCAAGAATTTAACGTGCTCCAGTCCTTCCGGCGTTCTGATGGCCTCGCGCGGCGTTTGATCGTTGAATATCGGTAATGGCTTGTCAGCCCAGTCAGCGTAAAGCTGCCGAATTCGCTTCTCTATCAGCTCGGTTATGATCTCGGGTGGCAGGGGTATCGGTTCCGGCCTTTCCTGGATGTCATTAGGCTGCGAATTAGCCAGTATGCCTTTGGGATCGGACAGTTCCCGGCTGATAAAGGCCACAGCAGCGCCTGATACCGCTTCGAACCAAGGCCTGCCTTCGTCCGCATACTGTTGAGTGTGATAGGACACTTTGATTCGATCCGGGCGTTTGCCGGGATTAATACTGAGATTTCGCCGTGTCAGCCCATCCTCACCTGCAAAAAGGCGGCTCCAACCCGCATCACGATTGCCTTTGATATCCGCTTCACCGGACAACGCCTGGTCCAATGCGTCCCAGTCCAGAACCCGGTAATGATCAGTCACGAACAGCAGCGATTCACCCGTGCATGATCAACCACTGGCGGCATTTCAAAGGCCCTGACAAATAACTGGAGCCAGTGATATGGAATGATGGCACTAGTGATTTCCTTGGCGAGAGCAGAGTCCGGATCGACGCCCTCTAATTCGTCTTTGAGTTCTTCCAATAAATCCCAGCTTTGTTGGCGGGGGAAAGAGTAAACGGCGCCGGACAGTTCAAAATGAGCGTCAAACGGCACGATGCGTGCCGCGATCAGGTCGTATCGGTTGGCTTGTTGTGAGCCCGATTTTTCCTGGACCAGGACGGGCGGGCGTTCGGGCAGCATCACATCCCTTAATGTTAGGCATTTGCCGGGCACCACCGCCACAATTTCGTAAAGCCTGAGGGGGAGGGCTGTTAGACGCTCAAGCCATTGTCGCTGTTCAGCAGACAATAGCGGACCACCTTTTCCAAGTAACAAATCCGCAACACGATAGTCCTGGTCTTTGAGCGTCAGCACGCCATCTGCCAGCAGCCATTCCATGGCATTGATCATAATGCCGGTATACGAGTCCTCGGGTAGGTCCTGAAGCCCGGCATATTCATCGTCGTCGAGTCCACCAAAAAACCCTTCATCAATCTCGGCACGGGCCGGCTGTTCATGCTTCGTCAAGAGCCACTGGATGGCTTTCGGGACGGCTTCAGCCCGATCATGTGCAATCTGGGCGTCTGCTATCTTCAAGCAGCACTGCTTATATTTTTTACCGCTGCCACAAGGGCAGGGATCGTTTCGGCCTAGTTTTTTCATATCAGGGTGAATTTAAACCAACGGCAGAATTATTTCAGAGAAGTTTTGCAGCATCATAATGGATGCAAGGCTCGGTCGGCCATGGGTATTCGCAAAGTCCTATGGGACTTTGGTGTCGTTTGTTTAAACATCCCCATCGGTTGATAACGATCCATTACATCAACGCTATAAACACCTCAACTAGAGCGCAACCGGCTAGTCGATGACGCCGGCGCAGTGGCAGACATGCCGCTCATTCAGGTTCTTAGAACCAAATTCACTCGGATTTTTTCATTATTTGTGTCACTAGTTTTTCACTAATTTGGCACGCTTTTCATTTTTTGTGTCACTCGACAAAATTTTGAGAGCTGACATTTCTTTTCTTGTGGCTTTCTTTCTTTCTTTCTTTGTTTCTTTATTACTTGCTTACTTGCTTTGTTTCTTGTTCCGTGCTATGCTTTAGCCATAGTCCAGTTTGGAGGTGGTTATGAAAGAGCTAAGTGAATCTGCTATTGGTCGTCCTGTTGATGTTACTGATGATCGTATTATTGATGCCGGCTTAGCTTTGGTGAAAGCTAATCGCAATGTGACCGGCTTTGCGTTGCGTAAGATTGTCGGCGGTGGTGATCCAAAGCGGCTGAAAGATGTTTGGGATAAACATAATGTTAGCCAGTCGGTTATGAATTCGGAGCCGGTTGTAGAGTTGCCGATAGAGGTTGCTCAAAGTTTGGAGGCAATGACAAAAGCATTGGTAGAGAAAATTAATTCCTTGGCCGTGGATCTAAACGACAAGGCTGTAAAGGCCCAAGAGCGCCGGGTGGCCGATGTGCTACGGGCGGCTGGCGAACAGCAGGCTCAAGCGGAGCGAGAACTGGCCGACGCTTCACAAGCTGTCGATGAATTAGAGGCGATGCTTGTTGATGAACGGACCAGGGTAGGAGAGCTGGAAAAACGGCTGTCGGATTCTCAGGCCGAGAACCAAGCTCAGGCGGTCGAGCTGGCTACCTTGCGCGAACGATTGGAATCTATCGAAAAAGGGGCGAAGGCGGCAACCGAGCAGCATGTTGCAGAGCAAGAGCAGTTAAGGCAATTGTTGGCCGATCAGAAAAAATCTGTCCACGATATTTCTGCCGACCGGGATGCATTGAAAACGGAATTGACCAAAGTACAGGCCAAAGCGGAAGCCAGCGAAGAATCGCATCAGCAACAGCGCAAAATGGCAGCCGACGAAATTAAACGTAGTGCTGATAAATTGGTAAAAATCGAGGGGGAGCGGGATAAAGCAAAAGCGGAGGCCGGTAAGGCCCGTGAAGAAACCGCCAAATTGACCGGGCAAGTGGAAGCACTGAAAACTCAGGTAGCACAGTTAATGAAAGCCATCGGTAGCCAGCAACCCGAAAAAGCTGAAAAGCCGAAAACTGAATGATAATTTTAGCCGCTAAACATGGGAGAACTCTGTGATGATGAACGTGAATCAATTGCGTCGTGCCAAAGTAACTATGCGTCGATGGGTAAAAAGCTATCGGTGTCGGACTTTCATTGGCTTTAAGGGCTCAGTTATAAATCCTTTTAGCTTTCGCTCTTACTATTGGGCGCACGTTTATACCGCTCGTGACTATCTACTCGGTGTAACTGAACCGCACGGTGTGTGTTTGTCATTGTTAGATCTAAAGCGGACAGGGCAATGAGTCTGGGATCGTCTAGGCCGCGTAATTGGGGGGTGGATGCTCAGGTCGCCGCCCTCGCGCTGGCGTTACAACAAAAAAGAGTCACTTATCGCGTCACAAGTGTCAATGGGCAATGCGAGAGGCTGATACTGTGGCTTGCTGCAAGCCATGATGGCATGTCGTTACCTTTTACTGATAGCGTCGCGGAGTTAGTCCACGTTCGAAGGGGGAGATGGGAGGCCAGGCATCAATACGATAATCGACTTCTGGCAACAGGTATTAGTCGAAGAGACGTGATTAGGGCAGCTATTGAAGCTGTGTGGCACTAAATGGGTCATTTGGGTGGTCAATAATAGCATGGCTCTTTTACATTGTTTTTTGTATATTATTGGCCTACCATTCGCAATGGCCATTTACACTATACCCATTTTGGCTACTCTACTTTATTACTCCCCCACAGCTACCTGTTCATGAAAGTCGCTCGAATTTACCTGCGAGTCAGCACTGATCAACAAGACTTGACTCGTCAGGCCAATATCGAAGTAAGTACCCGCGCTGAGGGGTACTACATTGCCGGTATTTATAGGGAAAAGGCATCCGGCGCTAAAGCGGATCGTCCGGAGTTATTAAGAATGATCGACGATCTGCAACCAGGCGAAGTGGTTGTGGCAGAGAAAATAGACCGTATTAGTCGTTTGCCGTTAGATGAGGCGCAGCAACTCGTGGACTCTATAAAAGCCAAAGGCGCAAAGCTTGCTGTTCCAGGTTTGGTAGATCTATCGGCGTTTGCCGAAGACGCGGATAGCATCGCAAAGATCGTCTTAGAATCGGTTCAGGAGTTATTGCTCAAGTTGGCTCTTCAAATGGCTCGTGATGATTATGAAACACGCCGCGAGAGACAACGGCAAGGCGTTCAACTTGCGAAAGCGGCTGGAAAATATCGAGGGCGAAAACCAAATGAAACGACGCATCAACGTATAGTTGTGTTGCGTGGAGCTGGCGAGACTATTAAAAATACCGCCAAGCTGGCCGGCTGTAGCATAAGTCAAGTTAAACGAATATGGGCCGACCATCTACAGAGTAATATTTAGGGTTATGGCAATGAGTGATAAAGTTGGATACCGGAATTGGTCTAAAACCGCTTCCAGCCCTGGCAAAAAATAGATGTTGGGGTTTGAGGCGCAATGGAACGGAAAACCGACTTAGCGTCTATTGTGATGCGCCATGTTAAAAAAATAAAGATGGATACTCAATTTAAACCAGGCGATTTTGTAACAATCGCATCCGTTCACCGGCAGCATGGCTATAACATCAAGATTTGCAAGGGGCGTATCGCAAAGATTATGGAAATCGAGACAAAATACATCAAGCTACACCTTCAAAATGGTTCGACCGCTCGAATATTACCGAAATATTTGGCCCACTATGTTAAGGATGAATTTGACGGCGATGACTTAAATTATAAGTTACGCCCAATAAGAAAGTGTCAGGTAAAGATTTAGTTTCCAACTTTATTATTTAGTATCCAACTTTACTCTCCCACAATCAAGCCAGCAAACCCAGGTTTGAGCAAAGTCCTCAACTCTGTTTATCGTAATATCTTCGAGTCGTTCAATTCCTGAAAGAATCAATCGCTCACGAGTCATTTCAATCAATTGAGCGTCACGTAAGGCTGGTAATAGTTCGTTGCTATTTTCTGTCTCGCGGAGCCGTGCGACACGTGTGTGGCGATTTAATAGGCTGTCTCGTTCCTCATGAACCGAAAGGCAACCAGCTATGGCTTGCTTGAAGGCAAACTGATGCTTTGGAAGAGGTCTGCCGCGTTCACGTAGACGATGAATCTGTACTAGCATATGGTGTGCTAGGCGACCAGGTATATGTGCCGTTTATCTGGATCATCATTCTGATGGCGTAGGATACACCTTAAAAGTCAGGGAACACAGTACCAGATTCCCCTATTTTCTCGAAGTAATGTTTATGCCGCTTGCCAAATTCGTTTGTTAGCTTTCTGTTTAACACTGGATCAGTGCAGCATTCGGCGCATGTTGCAACAACATCCCGGTAGACATTTGCCGTAACCTTCCTTTCTCCCTGGTAATTTATTAGCAGCTTATCACCTAAATGATCAGTTGTTTTACTTCCTCTTTGAAACATGAGGATACTGGGGTTTGAGCCAAAGGCCGCAAAAACAACATATCGCCAACTGGGGTCTGGCCGCCCATTCTCTGGCAAAACCTCGAATGAATACTCTAAGTCGCCACCATTACTTAGTTCATCATAAGCGGTTTCACACTTTTTGGGACTTTCCGCGATTAACACGCAAGGCCCAATCACGTCGTAATCGACAAACTCTGAGCTTGGCTCAATGCCAAGTATTTCCGATAAATCGTCACGTTGAATATTTGGTAACTCAGTTTGACCACTCAGGAACCATTGTAATTGTTTTGCAGTGGTTCCGATGGCAGTTGCAATATCAGTAATCGGGTTGGGCCAACAGTCAATCAATATTTTTGCTTTGATGGCACAACGACGATCCCATTCTTCATCATAATTGATGTTATCAGCATCTTCGTTATCATAGTTATCACCGCTTACCAGCCAGTAACAACCGGATGTTTGATCATCACGCCAATAACGCATTTTCTGATTGTTTGGCACATTTGTTTCCCATGAAGAAAACCAGTTACCGACAGTCCAATCCAGTTTAGAAAAGCCTAAAACAACATTACTTTGATTAACTGGCAACTCGATCCATTTCGATGCGCGTTCTTTAACTAAATTATTTGGGCCCCATTCCCACCTGCGGCTATTAATATGTTCTTGGTGAACATCTAAAGCATGTTTATTTAACTGTTCTATATTACGGATAGTTTGACCGTTACGATTACGCCAACCGTATTCGAGTACACGATGTTGAGCAACACGTAATGAAGCGGAAAATGTTTTGTCTTTACCATCCGCCACTTCAAGCGATATACCGCCAATATCAGCAAGTGAGCTTTTCAGGTTGGGACATGCTTTTGCGATGTGACGGTTGATTTTCAGTTTATCTGGGTAGCCACGGAGGCCGGACGCAGTATTCCAGCCTTCCAGTAACACACCTAATAATGATCTTGGGTTATCTAGTGTCGAAAATGTTATCCATTCAATCTGTGTGCCTGGGACTGTAAGCCCATATAGAATAAGAGGCTTTAGGCCCAGTTTTTCCGCGTCATTTAATCGAATTGCGTCCCCAGCGAAAACAATACCTTTTTCTACATGTAGGAAAATATGTTTTGCGCTTGAGATATAGAAATGATGTTCACGGACTATTGGATGCATGAGTTTCGGCCTTTATCGCTAACGTGGTTTCCTTGCTTAATGACATTCTATCGTTATTGGTGTCGGCTCACGAAACGGAACTAAGAGTCTTGTTCATCAGATTCTTCCTCCAATTCTTCGTCTAGCATAAGCATTGACCCCTCGCTTATTGCACTATACTCAAGCGAATGCATAGGTCCGCTTTTAAATGGCGAACCATAAAGCGGAGGAATTTCCTCTACTTCGTTAAGGCGAATTCTGATGCTCGGATATTCATCACCGTAGCCCACATCAAATCGCCAATCACTAAGCCTGCTTAGTGCTAATGGCTCTATTGGCCGAAACCATCTCAGTGTGAGTCCGCGTAATGATCCTTTCTGATGGATGAACCTAGCGAAATCTACCCCGCGCAGAGCAGGTATCGCGTAAGATTGGTTCTCATCATAGTTTTGTCCAAACCGCACGGATAATGCAAACCATTCTTCTGGGTATCTACTCGCTTCATTAAGAATCCGCTTAAGTGTCAGTCCCTCGAAGTTGCTTGAGGCTTCGCCTAAATGCCACTCATATAACCAGGGTTCATGTGTAGCAAGGTAATTTAGCGATTCTCTTATCTCTACTTCGCTGAATATAGCTGGGAATGCAATCCTTACATGATTACCGTCCTCGTATTTTAAGAACAAATCCCTATTACCACGAAGATAGATAGGCATTTCAAGTATTCCTTCATGCCCAACCACATAATAATTTTTAAAGCCATAGCCTAGCTTACTGTAGATTAGCCCATCCGCTAGCAAGACAGGCTCCATATCATCATACTTGTCCAGAAGCTCGTCTATGGAGGTCTGGCCGTGCTGCATACTAACGATGTCGCTGTGAATGTCGCGAAAGACATTCTCGACTATTACATGATTCGAACGATTTTCTGAAGTGAGATTCCACTCGCGAACAAGAATTTCGACCGTTGAAGCGGGTAAATTTGTACAGTCTGTGATTGCCCGTATTTGTTGGTATCGACGTTCTAATCTCTCAGTATTCGTGACAAACTCATCATACTCGCTTGGCTTGTTATTGCTTTCTCCAACTCGGCTTAATGCGTCGAAATTATTCTTAAAGCCAAGTGCGCATGCCACCGCTGTTTGGCATGTAGAAAGTGAAAGTACTGGAAATGTGGTTTTTAATTGTCTAGCGCGTTTTTTGACAAATTCAAACGACGTGGGGTAGAAAACGGACATGACAGATACCTCGATTTAAACGGAGAGACGCTGGCTGTAACCCGTCTGAGATATATTGTCAGATAGGTTCAAATGGATTTTTAATTCGGTTCTCGAAAGAGATTCTGCATTTGCCAGCGCAACGGGCCGTCATACCGTGCCCGTAATCATAGGGGGGGCGAACTCCCGCGTCAATAGCGAACGGGAGTTCTTTAGTTGGCATTAAGGAAGTTCCGGTGGTCGTATAATTCGATCAAGACGAGTTTCTTTTCGCCAAGTCATACCTGGACCAGATACCCATGTATCTAGCATGTCTGCGGTTATCTCTCTATTTCGCATTACAGTGGCTATGGCTGCACATGCTTGGTGATAACCTCGTCTGTACGTCCCTTCAAGATTAGGGTCTACTTCCTCGTCGCCAGTCAAGCCAAAGGCTGAGGCGAGTCCGTCTACGCTAAGTGACGCAACTTCTTCACCGCTAGGAATCTCATTCTCCGGTGTTTTCGTCATTTGAATTTACCTCGTAAATTTGTCATTTTGTTTTAGTTGATAACCCGATGGCCTCGTTGGCGCAAACAAGAGTTGTACGCGCGTTTGTATTGGTCATCTGACTGAAGCCCTTGTTTGGTCGCCCCGCCAATGCCGCCTGCCGCCGCACCTATCGCCGCTCCAGTTCCAGGATTCCCGATAATCGCTCCCAGCGCGGCTCCACCCGCCGCTCCAATTAAACCGCCTACGCCGGCACCTATGGCGGCCTGCTTTGCTGTCCCTTCCGAGGCGTGTGATGCGAGTTGCTGGCATTCGGCCATATCTTGGTTCAGCCGCCACGCATTTTGGTCGCCATACGGATCTACGGTTGGTTGGTAGGAAGTCATTTGGGCGCATGCGGGAAGCAGTAAACAACTGCAAATTATTACTAACGTTTTCATTGGATTCTGATTCATATTGCTAGATGGCCTTATTTAAATTGAAGAATGGTTTGATTGGTCCTTACTGGCTGTTCAACGAGTAGTTGTTTGGCTGGGTAACGTACACCAGTTCTATTTCAACTCTCTGGTTTTGACGCTTTCCTTCTGGTGTCGAGTTATCCACGATAAAGTCCGCTCCGGAAGCGTAATTCACATGGATTTTCAAAGGAGATACCCCATGCGCTATCAAATATTTTCTGGCGGATAGCGCCCTTGATAATGCAAGCTGCTCATCTTTGGCGCTGGGGATTGGTGTACTGGTTCGTCCTCGAACCGTTACCAAGGCGGCATTCTGAGCGCTGTCAAGAATGGTTGAGTCGCTAAATGTCGGGCGAAAAACAATGCTACGATTGTCGAATAAGACAGTTACGGTATTTGATTGCGGGGTTCCGAAGGCATCCTCGGCTACCATGTTGTCTGTAATCGGTTCGACGTGGAATGTTTGTGAATTGGCGACGTTCGCGCACGTCATAAGTAATGCGATTAGTGCTAGTCGTTTCTTGGTCATAATTATTTCCTTATAGAATGGTAAATGCTGGATCAGTCAGTGAAATGATCCACAGAACAGTAAGATGCAATGGGTAAAAGGCATAAAACGCCCATTGCACACGCGGAACGGGCAATCGCACTAAACAGGCTGCCAGTGCAACCGGCAATACGGCCAGTGCCCAGTAATTGCCACTGATTAGCCTTAGTGACAGAATTGATATAGTTGCGATAATTACCGGGGCAAGCCGTGGTGTTTTACAGTACCACCACGCAGATAATCCAAGTAGCAGACCAGGCCACCAATATTCCACCACTGAGCCACCAACTAAAAACACTACCGCCGCAGCTAAGTAGCCGCTGACTGTTTTATGTTCGATTAAGTAAATGGTGAGCGTGAGAACCAACAACGCAAACATAAAATTTAGCGGCCACCATCCGGCCAGCAGACCGCCCAAAGCAAGGAAGGCCGGGGTCGCTAACGATCCACACAATGCCAATCGCTTAATAATCCGGACATGTACGCCACGTTCGAAAGCCATTGGCCTAGCAAGGTTATACGCGAGAACCAAAACAAATAGCGGCATTGCTAAGCGGCCTATGTTGAATAAAACAGGTATGCCTGCCTTAAATAAATATTTGTTGGTGTGATCGAGAACCATTAGGATCAGTGAAAACCATTTGATGGCTTCAATGGTGCCATCTGCCACAACTACACGTGGATAGTTCATTCTATTCTTCCTTTTTAGCGGCTAAAATGAAGCAGTTAGTCGGTGCTAACCATAATTTTGCGAGGGATGTAAATTGTGGCCGTCTGCATTTGCATCGGCCTTTGATACTGCGCCGTTATGACACTCTGTTGACTCTGCGCGGGTGCCGGCTCCGTCTTCCTCTCTTGATGAACCTCTAACGTTCCACCCTTTAGGACCACATCTAGCCAATCGGCCCACTTGTTGGCTCGTACCATCAAATCGGCCTTGTAAATCCCATTGTAATAAGGCGTTCTTGAATGATAATTTGCGACTTTGGTCCACAAGTCACCCTTATCGTCTTTGATATGAACAGCTAACCGCCATGCGGCTAGATCGTATGGGTAACATCCAGCGCTTGCTACATCCTCTGGCGTAATGCCGTACTTTGCCAGTTGATTTAAGTAGGACGTATTGAATTGCATCGGGCCTACATCGTAGGTGCCATTTGTATTCCGGACCCATTGCCCCGGTTTTCCGCCTTCTTTCTCGGCAACAGCCAGCACAATATTCGCTGGTATATCAAATT
Organism: uncultured Methylomonas sp.; assembly: GCA_964529085.1. Classification (GTDB taxonomy): domain Bacteria; phylum Pseudomonadota; class Gammaproteobacteria; order Methylococcales; family Methylomonadaceae; genus Methylomonas. The sequence continues at coordinate 30,852 of CAZGUM010000009.1, forward strand.
TCTCTGCCGCAGTAATCGCGCAAACAACCTGCTCTTGTTTTTGTGGAGGAATGTCTATAGCGGGCATATTATTGTCTCGGACATTGGTTTAAGAAATTCGCGCGAGCTGTTGCGGTATCGCTCATATCGTCGAAATCAATTCCGAAATATCGATTTAGCGATTCCTGGCACTCATTAGGTCGTCTATTGCTAGCAAGACAAAGTATTGCTTCACAGGCTAATTTTCTATCTCCTGTGAGCAGTCGAGGGGTCGGTATTGAAGGTGTTCTCGGTGTATTCGGTTGAGAACACACTAACGAGGGAAATATGCTGATTGCAATGATGCAAAGTTTTAACGTTTTCATGATTTTTCACCTGTTAGGCTGATTGCGCGTTACCGCTATTGTTACCGTTAGTGAATGCAGCGACTTCTTCGGCTGGATCAACTGCCTCATCCGATCCCGATAAAGTATCTCCACCGAATGAGGGTGTTGATTGCCCGCTATTGCTAATTGCGGATGCGACTTGGCCGCCGAACGTATTACTGGTTCTGTCCTTGATTTTCTGTTTTGCGACTTCGCCAATACCTGTCGCCAGATTTTTGATCATTGAAGGGCCATATTTGGTATCACTGTCCCGGCTTGACGTACTGCTTCCTCCCATTGCTTCACCAAGCGGTGTTGTCGTTTTTGAGGATGATGAATCGCTATTGCTCTGGCCGCCTTGTAGATAGTCGGCGGTCATCCTTGATGCTGAATCTGACCCGCCGCCACTTCCGGAAAATTCAGCGGCCTTATTGGACGCTGCCATAATCGCTTGAATACCTCCACCGATATTTGTTGCTCCAGCGGCAATCGCCCCGCCAGCAACACCGATGGCGGCTCCGGCAGTAGCTGCCGCCGCCATTGCTGAACCGGCTCCAAATCCATGACCAAGCGCCCCAGTCCCGCCGCCGAATGCGACTTGCCCTAACATTGGTGGCACTTTGTTGACCAATAATAATAAAACCACTGATGCGACTAGGAACGAGCCCATATCCGCATAAGTCATATCGGCCTCCATTGCCGCGACATAATCATTGATAAAGGCTTGTCCGATTCCAACAATCAGAATCATGGCCATCAACTGTATGGCAACATTCAGTACAGTTTTGTAAAAGCCAATAGCCATGTCCGTAGTCCAGCGGCCACCGCCAAAGCCCAGATAGATAACACCGGCATAAGCAAGGATCCAGCCGCTAACATAGAGCACGAGCATATTCGTGGCGATCAAGGCCATTATTATGAGTACGACCGCCCCCATGATAATCAGCGCAGCACCCTCGACTGGTTCCCAGATGGAGGATGCTGTAATCGCTTTGCCAAATACCTGGAATCCGGCATCAATAATGCCAGACGGTGTTACCACTCCGAGGCCGGCCGCATTTGACCCTAGCGTTTGCATTGATGCAAATATGCCGGTTGCCATTGCAGGACCGTTACTCAACAACCACCAGAAAAATCCTGTGGTGATCGTGAACCGAAGGAATTCGGCATAAAATTCGCCAATATCGGCCTTTCTCAATAATAAAAAGCCATGTGTCCATACCATAGAAATTAAGGCCAATACCCAGAATAGCCAGGTTGCTCTTGCAGTTATGGCACCGGCCCACCCGGCTGCTGCTGCCGCGAATCGTCCTTGAACATCATCCATAATGTTCGGCCCATCTATTGCCGCTAAGGCGTCAGTGGATAACGCTATCAGGATGGTCGCAATCAATAACATTTGTTTATTCATTTGATCGTCCAATTTCGATTGTTGGCAACACCGAACGTCACCCGGCGAGCACAGGCCGACGCTAGTCGATGCCGCTTTTTCTCATTCACAATGCGAGCAAGATTTTCGTGTCGACAATTTATTTCATTGACAACAAACTCTTCGCCATCGGTGTCATTGTCAGATTCCGCCTCATCAGCGACCGGCACAATGTCAGCGCCGCGATTGAAAAGACCGTCCCAGTTGCTTACGGTTGTTGCAATCGCGGACACGATTAGTATCACCACCAGGATATATTTAATGGACATGTGGAGTTACCTGATGCCCCAACCTGCATTATCGCCGTATGCATACGGCACAACGTGGGCCTTGTCTGATGCAGCTTGTTGTTGTGCTTCCTTATTCGCAAGAGCCTGATTTCGTGTTATGTCGGCGTTTTGTTGCGCAATCAACAACCCACGAATTTGCAGAAGCTGATTGGCCTGCTGGCTGGCGAGTTGATTGGTATATCCGATTGCCTTGACCTGACCATCAGCACCTTGTGCCGCCGCTTGAAGACTTTCAAGCGTAGCGGCATCACCTTCCAAAGCGGTTTGTTGGCTATCTAGGCCTTCGATTGCTGCTTTGTTCGCTGTTTGTTGTGCCTCAGAACCAAGGTGAACAGAATCGCGTAAGTCGGCTAAATCAGCTTCCGTGCAGGCTGCGCCGTTAAAACATGCTGAGCCCCTATAAGTGTTGATGTCTTTGAACTTTGCCAAATAGTTATCTAGGTTTCCGAATCTGTTTTTATAGCCAGTGACGGTATCAATGGTTCCGCGAAGTCTTCCCATTGTTGCGGTCGCTCTATCCCAGATATTGACCGCTGGAGATGCAGTGTTTTGCAGCATATTTTCGTATTGCTGCAATTGCGTTGAATATTGTTCTAGTTGAGTGCCATATTCCTGCACTTGCTTTAATGTCTGAGCGACTTCTTCAACGGCGGTCATAACGTTTTGCGTCAGATTTGTACCGTCGATTACTGGAACGCCCGCACGTGAATTTGTTGGTGCGAACATTGCTGTAGCGACCACCACGCCTAACATCAATTTTTTAGCGGCTAAAATGCTGTTGTTTTTCATAACTTACTCCTATGGTGTGAACCTTAATAGTCGAATGCTTGATACGGTTTGGTTAACGTTAGATCTTTCGTAACGATAATGTTGAATCGATAGCCGGGTCTTATTTCCAGAGTCGGCGCGATATTCATGTTTTTCGCGATCATTTGGGAGGTCACACGGCCTAGTTGTTGTCCGAGTGCATTACTCATCGCACTGTTAGCATTAGGGGCCGTGTACCCGTTGTTTTGCTGGTTCTGCTGCTGGTTATAAGTAATTCCGGCAGTAATCGCCGACATCAGTAGTGCGGAACCAAATATACGAACAAAGTGATGATTTACTTGGTCCGTGAATCCTGCATATCCCGCGCTATCGGCCCCCGGCATTGCGCCAATATCCATCGCCTTGCCATCGGGGAAGACGATACGTTGCCATGCAACAAGAACACGTGATTGACCGTATTCCACTTCGCTTGAATAAACCCCAACTAATCGAGAGCCTTGCGGAACCAATAAATATTTTCCGGTTGCCGTATCAAACACGTCCTGTGAAACTTGGGCCATAATCTGCCCAGGTAACTCGGAATTGATCCCAGAAATTAACGTTCCAGGGATAATGAAACCGGCTCTCAGTTCGAATGGCGTTCTGGGGGCTTCAGGTAGTGAGTCCAGTCGCCATCTATCGCTTGATCCTGATTTCCCGAATTGATTAATGTTGTTTTTGTCACCCGTACCTTCGGAGCTAACGAGTTGCGGCGATAGTTCATTGCTGCCAATCCCGCCTTCCCCACCTGCTTCCATAATTCCAGACTCTTGCAATGCCGAAAGTCGTTTCTTATATGCGGTCATCGGGTCTGCGTCCGTCATTTGCTCTCTGACCGCCGCCAGCTTCGCGAGTACCCCGTCTCGACTTGTTGTCTGAACTTGTGATGCTGAAACGACGGTTGGAGGTGAGCCGGCGCTACGCGGGGAAACTGCCGTTACCATTGTTTTTGCCTTAATTGCATCTTCAAATTGTTGACGCTTCATTGCGGCAATACGTGCGGCTGCATCCTCTTCCGGAGTCCGGGCTCTATTGGGCACGGCGGCTGGGGGTGTAGGCGGCATGTCGGCCCGAACAATTTTGACGGGCGGTGTAGGTTCCGCTTGCGGATCTGGTTGCGGTTTAGTTTCAGGGGGAATAATGCCACCCAGATTATTACCAACTATGTCCTTTGCCAACATATTGGCATTCCCGCCTTTCTGCCGATCTGCTATCTCGGGCTTGTTCTGCTGGTTTGCGCGGTCGGCTGCAACAAGGACCATTATGATCAAAAAGATCGAAATGGCGACGCCCAGAATAAGCACTGGCAAGTTATTGACCCGGCGAACGCCGTGACCGGCTTCTGGCTCATCCGGTGACATTTCCGGCGACATATATTCTTCATTGACGGTATCTGCTGTACGTTCCATTGCTTTACTCCATTTTTGCCCATGCGCCTGCTGACAAGGCGGTGTTGTTCTTTGCCTCATAAGCATGAGTCAATGTAACGTCATCAATTTTGAGCTTAAGACGGTACAAGTCAGGCGCAATAGATGGCCTATCAATAACGTACTGGAATCTAAACCCAGTGCCGGTGGTACTCGCTTTCGGGCTATATTCCTTCACTGCATAGCCTTTTGCTCTCAGCGATTCCAGCAACAACATGCCAAATCGGTCCGCTTTGGGGACCACTTGGCCGAAATTAAATTGAGTTTGAGCAGGTGGATATACCTTTTCCAAATGATGAATAGTGTCAGTTGCAATACCTTCATGAAGCCCAGAAGGCGCATTTGACTCGAAATTGCCAAGTCGTTCCGTTGCGCATCCAAACAGTCCGGCAATACTGATGACGAACGCTAATATTCTGATCATGTTATTTCACCCGTTGAATGGTTACGGTATCTTGGTTTGAACCAACACCTGCAATCATGATTGCCCTATCGAATACAGTGTCGACAATGTATCGGTCGCCCTGTACGCGATAATTCACCATCACGGTTTCATCGTCCTCCAAAAGCCCCCCTTCCCTACGCACCACAAGCAATGTCGGTGCTTCGGTTTGGGCCATTGTTTCCGGCATTTGAATTATGGTTTTTTGCTTATCGTGATAAACGCGAACTGGGGTCCATGAAATTGGGCCATTAGGTTCGATTTCATAATCGAAACTCAGATCCCCTAAATACTCGCCGGTTTGAGGAATGGTCTTTTCTTGGCGTTCTTTGTGTTCTTTATGGACGATTGCATTCCATTTCGCCATCGCATCCTCGGGATAAGTAAAGGCCACTTTGGGCATGTACTGGGTGCGGTGTGATCGTAGCTGCAAGTTATAGGCCCGGCGATTGGTTGTCACCGATAGCGATGTCTCCAACCCAACATCATGCGGCTTGATGATCAGATGTTGTACCTCGCTCGAACCGCTACCTTCTATCGCGGGTTCTATGGTCCATCTTGCGGTGTCACCGAGATTTATCCCGTTTACTTGTTCGCCAGGCTGCAACGAAACGTCACATACTTGAAGAACGGCGCAGACAATACTTGGTTGTTGAGCGCCATAAAGAAATGTGATCGTACCGTTTTGTCCGCTGGTTGGTGCCATGCCCGTTGCACTACCAGCTTTCCACTTTTCGGCTATCGCAATGGCCTGTTTTTCTTGCTTGGTTAATGTTGGGTTTTTGGTTGAAAAGTACATATCCGCCATATCCGGCTCGGCCTCGGCGGACTGCATTACAAATAGCGCCATTGCTATCTTTATCATTGCTCTCAATTGCTTTTTCATAGAATTCCCTCGTTCGGTTAAAACTGTTGTTGTCTGGACCAAGAAAAGTCTTTCACGTAAATACCCATTGGGTTTTTTCGGATTTGCTCTTCGCTAGTGGATGGCGTTGGCTCAACGACTTTAATGGTGACTAATGCCCTCATGTAAGCAGGTTTGCCAGTAACGACACCCTGCCGGTCGCGGGTCGTTTCAACCCAATCGACCTCCCAAGTATCTGGGGTTTGGGCCAGAACATTCACCACTTCTACGCTTACCATTTCCTTTATCGCGCGTTTGAACGGACTGGATTCTTCGGTGCCATTCAACCATTCAGTCATTTTTTGTAACGATGGATCACCAGGCGCTAACATCGCGTAAACATCCATAACAGCTTTTCGTTGTAGCGCGATGTCTATGGTGACTATTCGAGAATTCGAGATAAAGGCTGATACGGCAGATGCCACTACTCGCCCATCCACTGGTGATGCACGGTCGGCTCTGGCGACAGCGGCGGTTTGTCCTAGTTTGTCTACGTATATGACATAAGGCACAAATTTCGATAGCTGGCCGATATGGATCATTCCGCCAACTCCGGTTAATGCCACTAACAGGGACAGGATCCCCATTATTTGCCAAGCCTGCCGTGTAGCTATCACACCTTGAGTGTGATCTTTCCATGTTCGTCTTGCCGACAAATAAGGATTTTCGTTTTCTCCAGCTCTGCGACCGCCAGCCAGAAGTTCAGAGCGCTTTCTGGGATCCGCTTTAGGGTCTTTTCTTTTAAAAATCATGCTGCTTTCTCCAAGTAATCTTTAATGCTTAAACCCTTTCTAGCGAGCCATTCATCAACCCATTCATGCCCGTGAGTCGATTTGAGCTTTTTGATAGCTGCTACAGAGTCCTTATCGGATGAACCTACAAACGCCAGGGCAAGTGGACCTAACGCAAGATCGTAGAGACGGCAGCCTTCTTCGGAGACGTAGTAGTAATGTCGCTTTGGGATGGCCGTCGCCAACAACTCAATTTGCCTGGAGTTAAGCCCCATACGACGATATAGTGCGGTTGCGTCTTCCTCTCTGGCGTATATGTTTGGCAAGAAGATTTTCGACGCAGTTGATTCGATAATTACGTCGAGGATGCCGGAGTTCGCGGCGTCCGATAAATTTTGAGTTGCCATCAGAACGAAACAATTCGCTTTTCGCAGCACCTTTAGCCACTCTCTAATTTTTTCGCGAAATACCGCATGACCAAGCATTACCCATGCCTCGTCCAAAATAATTGCAGTGGGTTGGCCGGTTAATGATCGTTCGATACGCCTAAAGAGATATAACAACACTGGAAGCGCATATCGATCCCCAAGATTCATTAACTCTTCAATTTCAAAAACCGTGAAATCGGTTAGTTCTAACCCGTCCTCTTCGGCGTCCAGTAAATGCCCCATTGCGCCATCAATCGTGTATTGTTTGAGCGCTTCGCGAATTGCCTCATCTTGAATAGTGACCGTGAATTCGGATAACGTTCTAGCGCCGCTGTTATGCATATTGATGATGGCATTGCCTATTTCATTCCGTTGAGATGGTGATGTATTCAAGCCATTTAACGCCAGAATGATGTTGATCCATTCCATCGCCCATGCACGATCACTTTTGGTTTGCAGATATTGCAAAGGGCAAAAGGCCAGTGTTTCGTCGTCGGCGGCCACTGTGAAATGTTTGCCACTATGTCCGCCACTTGTTGCATGTATTGCTTCGGTTAATGGGTACAACGACATCCCTTTGTCGAATGCAAAGATGTGCATCCCTTGATAGCGGCGTAACTGTGAGGCGAGTATGGCAAGATGGGTAGACTTACCGGCACCGGTTCTTCCGAACATGAAGGTATGCCCGACATCACCAACATGGAGATTAAGCCTGAATGGTGTTGAGCCCTGTGTTACACAATGCATAATCGGTGGCGAAAGCGCTGGATACATTGGGCATGGTGCATATTCCCGACCGGTCCAAATCGTGCTAATTGGCAGCAGGTCTGCCAGATTCATGGTGTTCAATAGCGGGCGGCGAACATTCTCTACGCCGTGACCGGGCAAACTACCTAAATAGGCCTCCATTGCGTTGATGGTTTCGATTCTGGCGACAAACCCTAGCCTATTGATAGCCTTCTCTACTTGTTGAGCCAGTTCCTGTACAAGTTTTCTGTTCTCGTCCATCAACACTACAACGCTGGTGTAATAGCCTTGGGCTACTATGCCGCTGTTGACTTCGGCCAGTGCCGCTTGTGCATCGTCCACCATGTTTTGTGCGTCTTCATCAATCGGGCCCGTATTAAGATTGAACACTTGATCAATGAAACCGCGGACTTTCTGCCTCCACTTTTTACGGAATTTTTCCAAATGACTAATTGCCTCATGCGGATCCATGAAAATGAACCGTGACGACCAGCGGTATTCGATTGGTAACTCGCCAAGAGCGGTAAGCATCCCCGGTGTCGATTCAAGTGGGAATCCTTCAATTGCCACAACCTGGATGTACTTTCGACCGATCTTGGGGATTACGCCAGCTAGTAAATCTTCCCCACCGATTAAGCAGTCGAGATACATTGGATTTGTTGGCAGTTGGACCGGGTGATTTTTCCCAGTAATGCAGAATTGCAACCAGCGCAATAGATCGTCATGAATGACAGTTGTCCCATCTTCATTGACAATTTCATGCCCTTTAAGACGGCGCAAATTGACCGCTGCCGACAATCGAGTTTCGATGTTATGGCATTCGCGCTTAAAGTGTTCGATTAGGTCGGTTGTGTGTGCTTTTGCGTCCGGTTTTTTTGCGTCATCGTCGAACATCAGTTCAATAAATTTACGCTCAGCGAGTACAGGAGGAAGATACGTCAATGTCACGACGAAGTACCCTTCGTACATGGTGCTTAGCCCTTCGAATAATTTCCGGCGCTCTTCGTCAATAGCAGCGGTAATCCGATCAGGAAAGACCGATAGGCCGCGTTCCGAATATGACGGTGCAGGACGACGCACCGCATCGACATGGACCATCCAGCCACTACCTAATCTGGATATGGCTTGATTTAACCTAGCGGATATTGATTCGCGGTGCGCTTCGGTTGAGCTATCGTTATCATCGCTCGTATACAACCAACCGGCTAAAAATGATCCATCTTTCCCTACAATAATGCCATCGTCGACTTCGGCGGCATAAATTAACAAGTCGGCTACGCTGGCGTTTTTTGATCGATGTTGACTTAACCTGCGACCCTTATCCGCCCTGTATATCATTCTGGCGAGGATTGCGACTAATGTAATCCCCAGTAAAGCTATCGTGAATGTTATGGCCTCGATCATCATCTGTATTGTTTCCCTTGGCTGTTTGGATTTTCGCGGAACGGGGTGCTTCTCGCCGGGTAATAACCTCTTAGATTGCCCACCCGCGAACCTCGATACCGCAAATGTCTTAGATAGATAAATCGCATTTTGGGATCTGATTTGGCCGCTAACCTCGCTAGGTATAACGAACACAGCCATAGCGTTATCCCAACGATGGCGGCTCTCAGTTCCTGAGCGGAGAAAATTAGTGCTCCGGCCACAAGGCCGGAGAACATCACAAACTCGCGATCCCCGCCCATGAACAAGTTATCTCTGTTACCCGCTCTGCGGATAGGAATCGCGCGTAAGGCCATTACATTTCACCTACCACAGTCATTGATTTGCCGGTTTCTTTTGATGTACGCAGTTGACGCCAGACTAATAAGGCGATTGCGAACATGCTTACCGCTACTTCCTTGGCGAACTGCGCCACCCCAATACCCATAATTCTGAGTTGTGCGTCTGCCTCGTCCGCCGATGGCATGATTACTGCGCCGCGTCCGAATACGTTAGTCATCACGTTTTGTGCGCCGACAAGAAGTGCCATAACCAGCACGATGAAAATCAGTGTCCGGAAAAATCCGTTTAAGTCCCCGCCGAATATCAGCACACCGCCAGCGACGATGATTCCGATCAGGGACAATGAAAATGCTACGGGCCCGGTTACAGATGTTCGAAGACTTGTAAGCCAATCTTCATAAGGTAACGCTCCACCATCACCTACGGCGGCGGTAGCCTGTTCTGGTATAAAAAAAACCAATGCCATTAACAAAACTAGCGGTGGGATTTGCATTCGGTTGGCGAGTGCATTCATTTTTAACTCCTAAAGATTTGCGGTTATGTAATGACCGTCTCTGTATCCAGAAACCTCTATGATTTCTTGAATACGACGGCCTTCTTGGGTTCTGGCGATAAATACAACTACATGCACCGCTTCGCCAATCAGCGGTTCAATTGGTCGGGGTGGTTCTGGATTCATGCTGATAAGCATCGCGAGACGGTCTAACCCCGCTTTTGCATTGTTCGCATGAAGTGTTGCGGTTCCGCCCTCATGGCCGGTATTCCAGGCCATTAACAGATCTAACGCTTCAGGTCCGCGCACCTCCCCTACTAATATCCGGTCTGGTCGCATCCTGAGTGTTGTTTTCAGTAATTGCGTCATTGGCACATCAATGGTTGAGTGGTACTGAACGTAATTTTCTGCGGCGCATTGAATTTCGCCGGTATCCTCGATAATGAACACCCGTTCTGTGGGATCGAACTCAACCATCTTGTTAATAATGGCGTTTACAAGCGTCGTCTTACCTGATCCTGTGCCCCCTACTACCAGAATGTTCTTGTGATCCTTGACTGCTTTTGTAATCGAATCGAATTGACGGCTGGTCATAATACCGTCTGAGACGTATTGCTCCAGTGGGAAGATCGCCACTGCCTTCTTTCTGATTGCAAAGGTCGGCGCGGGAACAATAGGCGGTAGCTGTCCGGCGAATCTTGAACCATCAAGCGGAAATTCGCCTTCTAAGATTGGCTTTAACCGAGTGATTTCCTTGCCGTGAAAACCCGCAATAGTTTTTATAATTGCTTCACCTTTGCTGCCGGATAAGGTGCCTATGCATTTCATTTTGTCGCCTAGTCTTTCTTGCCATAGTTTGCCGTCGGCATTCAGCATCACCTCTACGGTTTTAGGATCCGCTAACGCGGACAGAATAATGGGGCCTAGGTCGCGCTCTAACTTAACCTTTGCCCTGTCACCTACTGACTCGTGTACATGTGTTTCGTGGGTCATCGTTATCCTCTCTGATCGTTGCCACACTGCTTAACTGTGCGTTTTTTCTAAAGTGCAATGCACTTTAATCAAGTTGCATTGCACTCTATTACATTCCGCCTATGCAGTCAACACAATATGCGTTGCACTTTTAAAGTTTTTTAAAAAACTGTTCTTTTTGTTAGGGCAATTAACATCCGTTATGTAATATCGTGTCGGTTGCGATTTTTTAGCCGCTAAAATTTCGTGGTGCTCATCCTCCCGCATGGCGCTATTGGCGTGGGGGCGTTCGTCGCATAGTGTTTTAGACATGCTATTAACGTCTAAAAAAATAGTATCAACAACGACTTACGATAGCAAATACATTAACTTTTTTTATTACGATTTATGGAAATGGTCTATCCTATTAGCGACTTAGGTTGCACTGTTGTGCGGCTGTCTTTCGAGGAATGGCTTGAAATACGCGAACCTGAGTTCTTTGATATTGATGCAAGCGATAGCGACGGTTTTGTCCAGCATATTGCGTCTTTGTACGCTTATGCAGTCACCGTGGTACTGGTGAAGGTCGGCGATACGCTCTTCAAATTAACCGGGAACCGGCGTAAGAATGCGTGGCGTGATGGGCGACTTCCAAAACCCGATTACCTCACGGCCATGATATTTGAAATGACCACTGCCGATTATGAGGCGCTATGCATTGACGCCAAGATGAAGCGTCTTGAGTCACTACCAGCGCATGAGGTTGTCAAAGAGTCATATAACGAGCTGGGACTGGTCTTTGCGTCCGATCGACTTCGGAATGGGTTTGTCAATGAAGCGATTCATATAGCACTCCGTGGTCGCCAGCGATCTCTACAGGACAAAAGATCAATTAGAGAGCGTGAAGATATAAATATGAAAAAGGCTATTGAGGTATTTAAGAGTGAACTACTCTTAATCGATAGCTTATCTCCTAAGTCAGATATTTTTACTACTGGTGTTTTAGCTGGAGCGATGATAATGCTTGGCCTAAATAAGCCTATTACTGAGTTCTTGAAAAAGTTAAATGATAGTCAAGGAACAATAAAGGATGGTTTAGCTGATCCAGTTGAATGTTTGTTGAAGATTATCCATCGTCATAGGATAAGCCAACGTACAATGCAGCCGCGCATGGCAATAGATTTGGCAAAAAAAACTGTTCATGCCATTACAATTTGGTTAGAGGGCGAACAGTCCGCAAAATATTGGCGAATGAGGGATTTAACCGGGCATGAGCTGATGCCGTTGATTATGGAATTGAAGCAACTAAAGATGATAAATGCGGAAAGAGATTTGTAGAATACTGAAGGCAAGTATTTTTTTTATCAGTTGTTCAACATTCGCAAAGGATCCTCAAGTAGTAATAGTTTACTCGGCGGAGGGCTTGGCAAATCCGGCGTATGCTCAGGTAATCGCTGGCATCGAAAACATTAATAGTAATGCGCAACGGATTGAGACTACTAACGACAACAATAATTTACTTTCGATGCTGGATGCGGCCCGTGCCGACAGGATAATCGCACTCGGTAAAAGCATCGCTGATGCCATATACAAAACTGAATATCGGGAACGGACACTGGCCGGCTTGATGTACTTTAATCCATCTGAATACAGCGGCATAGGCCTGGCCCTTGATAATCGAATTTTAGTTGAACACTTATCAAGGCTATTGCCTACGGTCAAACGCTTTTTTATTGTCCAACAGGCTCACTTTCAGACCATTGATTATGTACCCAGTAATTTAAAGTCTTCTACATCCATTGAAGTAAGAGAAGGAGTAGATTCGCTAGACACAATTCGTGTTCTCGGTCGCCTTTTAGATGAAGTATCGTCCTCTGACGCAGTATTCATTCCCGCGAACTTGCCAAAGAACATACTGTATGAAGTCTCGAAGCTTGCATGGGACAAACGTCTCATCCTCTTATCAACCAATCTGAGTCATCTGGAAAATGGCGCTCTTATCGCGGCCTATCCAGATGACTTCGCCCTCGGAGAGCAATTAGGTCGATTAGTAGGCCATCCTGGTCCAGTCTACGAAAACATAAAGGTCATTAAATTCGCACTTAATAGGCGAGTTGCACAGCACCTTTCTCTTGAGTTTTCCCCCGTTGTTTTAGAGTCTTTTGCTCTCAAAATAAAATGAAAGTGTTCGACCGCTATAACCTGCAACAGCGCTTCAATCTTTTGATTTTAATTTCTATCATTTTATCGTCATGCTTTTTAATTGGTTTCATGCATAAACTAATATCCAATTACATCAATGACTACACCAGTCACTATTGGCGAGAACACACAAAAACGTTTGCTGAGTCCGCTATATATGCGGTTATTTTAAGCTCAACGGAGCAGTCAGAATCAGTCGCGCATAGCTTTGGTTCTGACAAAAACGTATTGGGCGCATCGATATTTAATAGTCATGGTGAACCGTTAGCGTCTTATGGATCACGGTCTTCCTGCAATGTAGCGCAGTTGATTCGCATTGATGAACTTCGTTATTTGGATAATAAAGATTCATGGTGCTTCTATTCTCCTATATACCAAGACATTTATTTGGGATATGTCGAACTTGTAATATCGAAAGCCGAGTATGATCTAGTAATGAGGAAGCTTTTACTCGGTTCAATATTGATTACTTTGATTTTCTCTTTATTCTTTATTGTTATCGTCCGGAGGCTGTCTCGATTGTTTACTTCCACCCTAATGGAAATGGCAACGGTTCTTAATAAGGTCAGTATTGGTGAGCGCGGCAGCCGTGTTCACTTCTCGGGCTCACCTGAAATCAATAACATGAGAATTACGCTAAATGAAATGTTGGCTAACATAGAAGTTACCGAAACCGAATTAGAGAAAAGCGTTGAAGAACGAACAAGTGCTTTAAAAATCGCACTTGAAAGCAGCAAAACGGCCAACATTTACAAGGCGCAGATCATGTCATTGGTAAGTCATGAAATGAAGACCCCTTTGCACGCAATTGGCGGGTATTTGCAGCTACTTGCTGAGCGTCTACCGGACGATCCAATGTATTCAGACAACCGGGCCTTACACACGAAGGCATTGGTTCGGGTTAATGACTTGAATAGTTTGATCGACAATATTCTGTTGCATGCTCAGCTTGAGGCTGATCGTTATGAAGTTGCGCTTAGCCCTGTTGCCATCGACCAATTGATGCATATTTGTGTGGAGAATGTTTCTCCGTTGCTTACCCGTAATCGTAACCGAATTGAGGTAGTCGGCACTGAGGCAATGTTTGTGTCCGATAGCGAAGTATTACGGCACATTCTTAATAATTTGTTGAGCAATGCTTGCAAGTTTACAGTAGACGGTGTTATTACATTAAACTGGCGATTTAGCCAGGCGTTCTTGATTATTCAGGTTACCGATACTGGTTGTGGAATACCGGCTGAGTATTGCGATCAAATTTTTGACGCGTGGTGGCAAGTGGATATGAGCCTTAGCCGTCGATATGGTGGGCACGGCCTTGGGCTCGCAATAACCAAACAATTTGTACAACGTTTAAATGGTGACATTTCAGTTGAACCGAATATCGTGTCTGGCACTATTTTTACGGTAAGACTCCCGAATCCCAAAGTTTAGACTGTTCGTCCTCGGATATGTTGTAAGGCATGTTCATTTTTATCACTTCAATTATCCGTCGCGCTTTCTCTATATTGCCACACTCTAACTCCCTGTCTAATTCATAAACCAGGTTTCTTAGCTTCCTTTGTCGTTGTTCGTAATAATAATCTTGATAGATTAGTTTCGACTTACATATTAGGCTAAGACATTGTGTCCTTAGATCCGCCAATGTATATGGTTTTGGTAAATATTGACTGGCCCCATTTAGAATAAAGTCCTTATTATATTCAGGCTTATCGAATGCCGTCATTACGATAATCGGCTGATTTTTGTCAATATCCATTATTTCCGATAGTACCTCGTCGCCCTTTCGGCCAGGAAGCATGTAGTCAAGCAAAATAAGATCGTGGCGCTTCTTTTTCCAAAGAGCAAGACCTTGCTCACCATCTTGGGTGACCGTAAGGATTCGTGCGAAAATGGGCATTAGCAGATAAACTCATGTGAC
>CAZGUM010000010.1:0-44897 GCA_964529085.1 uncultured Methylomonas sp.
GCTATTCCGGCAACTAGAGCAGATGCTTAATTGCTTGCCGTTCTTCTTTTAACTCGGTTTCATTTTGACGTAATCGCGCCAGACTAAATTCGTTAAGATCCAGGCCTTTGACGATGCCGATCTGTCCATCGACCACCATCACCGGGAACGAATAAACCAAGCCTTCCTCAATGCCGTAGCTGCCGTCTGATGCCACCGCCATACTCACCCAATCGCCCGGATCGGTGCCGAAGGCCCAAACCCGCATATGCTCGATCGCCGCATGCGCCGCGGACGCCGCGCTGGACTGGCCGCGGACCTTGATAATTTCGGTGCCGCGATATTGAACAGTCGGAATAAATTCGTCTACAAACCAGGATTGCTCTACCAATGACAACACATCCATGCCTTTAACTTTGGCATGGTGTAAATCGGGATATTGAGTACAGGAATGGTTACCCCAGATAGCGACATTTTTCACGTCCCGACTCAGCACGCCGCATTTTTCCGCCACCTGACTAATCGCGCGTTTATGATCCAGCATCGTCATGGCCGCAAAACACTCAGGCGCCAAATCGGGAGCGTTGTTAATGGCGATTAACGCATTGGTATTAGCCGGATTACCGGTGACCAACACCTTAACATTCCGACTGGCGACTTCATTCAGCGCCCGGCCTTGCGTGATAAAAATTTGAGCGTTGTCCAATAACAAATCGCTACGTAACATTCCCGGTCCGCGCGGTTTGGCACCCACTAGGAATGCATAATCGACGTTGTCAAACGCCACTTTCGGATCGTCGGTAACAATGATTTTATTAATTAAAGGGAAGGCGCAGTCGTTCAACTCCATCACCACGCCTTGTAACTGCTTCATAGCCTGCGGAATTTCCAGCAGGCGCAGCACGATAGGCTGATCGGGACCCAGAAGTTCGCCAGACGCCAAATGAAATAACAAGGAATAACTAATCTGGCCAGCTGCACCTGTTACAGCAATATCGACGGGCGTTTTCATCTGCGTTCCTCTTTGATTATTGGATTCATCCGCGCCCGACTTAACAGCGAGCTTTTCCAATATGACATAAAGTTTTTGAGCAAACAATCACTAATTCCAGCTTTCCCAAACCCGCTTGCATTATGAAGCGAGGCCAATATTATTCTGTATAATGCCGCCGGTTAACCGTATCCCGCCGGGCCACCATTTTTTAAATCAGGTAGCTTAATGAAAAAACTGCTATTTCAATTCGACACCGACAGCCACCCATCCGCTTTCGATACCGTAGTCGCTTACGACGGCGGCGCCGACCATGTCATCGGCTATGGCAATATTACACCCGATAACGTCGGCGGCTTGGTTGACGGCACGATCTTTACTCGTGCGCCAAAGGACAAAAAAAATACCGCGATTTTCATTGGCGGCAGCAACATCGAAGCCGGCCAAAATCTATTGGCGGCGGTACAGAAACACTTTTTCCCCGGTTTCCAAGTCTCGGTCATGCTGGACAGTAACGGCAGCAATACCACTGCGGCGGCGGCGGTCGCCAAGCTAGGTAGTAGCGCGTCGCTGGCAGGCAAAAAAGCCGTGGTTCTGGCCGGCACCGGCCCGGTCGGTCAACGCGCGGCCGCGATGATGGCGCAGGAAGGCGCGCAAGTCAGCATCACTTCCCGACATATATTTAACGCTGAAAAAGCCTGTTTCGCGATGAAGGAACGTTTCGGCGTGGAGCTGACGCCATTGGAGGCTGCCGACTACGATAGTCGCGCCGCCGCGATCCAAGACGCCAATATCGTCCTAGCTACCGGTGCCGCCGGCGTCGAACTGTTAAAACCGGAACACTGGCAAAACAATCCACATCTGCAATTACTGGCTGACGCCAACGCCACTCCACCGGTTGGCATCGGCGGCACCGACGTACTGGATCGCGGCGAAAAACGCCACGGCAAAATCGTCTGGGGCGCCATCGGCTTCGGCGCATTAAAGTTGGCCTTACACCGCGCTTGTATCGCTAAATTGTTTGAAAACAACAAACAGGTGTTCGACGCGGAAATTATTTTCGCACTTGCCAAAGCCATGGCCTAAAGTACTACAGGATCGCCATGTCCGCCGCCAAATTAAGTTCGCGCGAACAGGCAAGCGCCCTATTTCGGGCCGGCGTGGCGGCGGCGGATCCGTATCTTGCGGTAAAAAATTTACTCAAGACCGAGGACACGCTACTTCATATCGGCTCGGCACAAACCGGCTACCGCAGCGGCACTTGGCACGGCATTCATCTCATCGCCTTCGGCAAAGCCGCTTGTGCTATGGCGGATGCCGTTCAAGAATCGATTCCGGAGCCTTGGCTCATAGGTAAAGGCATTATCGTCACGACTTACGACAACGTCGATGTCGTGGAAAATTGCCACGTCTTCGGCGCCGGTCATCCTCTGCCGGATGCATCCGGACTACACGCAGCAAAAACCATCGCCAAGCGTTTAAGCAACACCAGGCCGGGCGAATTGGTATTGGTATTAGTTTCCGGCGGCGGCTCGGCACTGTTGCCCTATCCGGCAGGCAATATCCGGCTGGCCGATAAAATCGCGACGACGCAGCTGTTGCTGGCATGCGGCGCGACTATCAACCAAATCAATTGCGTACGTAAGCACCTATCCCGATTGAAAGGCGGCGGACTGGCCAAAATGGCGGCGCCCGCCGATTTACATGCCTTGATTCTATCCGACGTACTCGATAACGATTTAAGCGCTATCGCCAGCGGACCGACTATCGCCGATGACACGACCTTTGCCGACGCCATTGCGATACTGCATTCGTACAATATTTGGCAACAAGTGCCGCCCAACGTAGAAATGCATTTACAGCAGGGCTTACAAGGCCTGCACGCTGAAACGCCGAAAAGCGGCGATCCGGTGTTCCAACACACCGGTCACACATTGGTTGGCAGCAACGCGATCAGCGTGGATGCGGTTTTGGATTCGGCAAACAGCCTGGGCTACCAAGCTCAGCTTTACAGCAAACAGCTTTGCGGCGAAGCGCGCTCGGTAGCTGAACAATTGGTGCAACGTGCAACCATGCTATCCACCGGCCTAACGCAGCCGACGGTTCTAATCGCCGGCGGCGAAACCACTGTTACGCTAAAGGGCAACGGCAAAGGTGGCCGTAATCAGGAAATGGCCTTAGCCTTCGCATTGGCGGCTGAAGAGCAGGGTTTGAATTGCCCGTGGACATTTTTAAGCGGCGGCACCGACGGACGCGACGGCCCCACCGATGCGGCTGGCGGCGTCGTCGATAACCATACTTTACAACGCATACGCGACGCGGCTCTCGACCCGGCAGCCATGCTGAACGATAATAACGCCTATCCGGCACTTAAAGCCGCCAACGATTTACTACTATGCGGCGCGACCGGCACCAATGTCGCCGATTTGCAAATTCTGCTGCTGCATCCCAACGAATAACCCGAACATATATTAGGAGACCACATGTTTAGCAAATCGATGACCATCGAAGGTTTTGATAACGAATTATTCCGGGCCATGGAACAGGAGCGACAACGCCAGGAAGACCATATCGAACTGATCGCCTCGGAAAACTACGCCAGCCCCCGTGTGCTGGAAGCACAAGGCTCGCTGCTGACTAACAAATACGCGGAAGGCTATCCGGAAAAACGCTATTACGGCGGTTGCGAATATGTCGACATCGTCGAGCAATTGGCTATAGACCGCGCCAAGGAACTGTTCGGAGCCGACTACGCCAACGTGCAGCCGCATTCCGGTTCGCAAGCCAATATGGCCGTATTCATGTCGCTGATTCAACCGGGCGACACCATTCTGGGCTTGAGCCTGGCCGACGGTGGTCATTTAACCCACGGAGCCAAACCCAACTTCTCAGGTAAGATCTACAACGCCATCCAATACGGCTTAAACAAAGACACGGGCGAAATCGATTACGCACAAGTCGAAGCATTGGCGCTGGAACATAAACCTAAATTGATTATCGCCGGCTTCTCCGCCTACTCGCGCATTTGGGACTGGCAACGCTTCCGCGACATCGCCGATCAAGTCGGCGCATACTTGGTCGTGGACATGGCTCATGTCGCCGGCCTGGTTGCGGCGGGTTTATACCCCAATCCGGTGCCTATCGCCGACGTGGTTACCAGCACCACCCACAAATCCTTGCGCGGCCCGCGCGGCGGCTTGATATTGTGCAAAAGCAATCCGGAGTTGGAAAAAAAGATCAACTCCAATATCTTCCCCGGCATTCAAGGCGGCCCGTTGATGCACGTCATCGCCGCCAAAGCCGTAGCCTTTAAAGAAGCCCTGACTCCGGAATTTAAAACCTACCAACAACAAGTGGTGAAAAACGCCCAAGCCATGGCCGAAGTATTTATCAATCGCGGCTTTGACGTGGTCTCTGGTGGCACCGACAACCATTTGATGCTGGTGTCGCTAATCCCGAAAGGCATCACCGGCAAAGCCGCCGACGCCGCCTTGGGCCGCGCCCACATCACCGTCAACAAAAACGCGGTCCCCAACGACCCGCAATCGCCGTTCGTCACCAGCGGTATCCGTGTCGGCACCCCTGCCCCGACCTCGCGCGGCTTTAAGGAAGACGAAGTGCGCCAGATCGCGGATTGGATGTGCGATGTGATGGACAACCTCGAAGATGAAAGCGTGATTGCTGCGGTCCGGGAAAAAGTGCATTTGTTATGTGCACGCTTTCCGGTTTATTCGGCGGCATAGACTTGGCGAAGCACGCGGTTGTAGTTAACGATAAGAGGCCGGCAAGTGCTCGGGAGATACTGCGCAGACAGCAAATTTGACTGATCCCTGCTGCTCTACGGAAATACAACTGCTGTCCCGTTCGGCCTGAACGCTATCTTGCGTCGACAAGATGCTTCAGGCCTTTTATCTAGGTGTCTCCTCGATACCATTCCTGTACCAGAGCTGCTGCGACTCGTTTCAAAATCGCCAGGATATGGCTGCCTGTTAACAGTGATTGCTTTAGGTGAAACTTCCTCGGTTGAGAGAGGGAAACATCATGCGTCCGGCCATCCTCGGGATTTCGATACCTCGCTCGGCCCGGACCACGCAAAAATATTGCGCACCATTCATGTGCAAAAATCGCGCCCCGTCTCAATAAAGTGCATCATTTTAAGAAGCCTCACGATGCATTTATTAGCTTTATAGAAAACCAGCCCCACCTAAAAACACCTTATCTAATTGTTTAATATAGTTTTTTATAAACAACAAGCATTGCATTCAATAAACTGGCACCAGGTTTGCTTAAGCTTAAACAATACTCCAGCGTAGGAGTCCGACACAACTTATACGCTCATTGCTGAGCAATCGAGACAAAGGCGTCTATCGCCCGGTTTGATTTCAAATCGGGCATAGACGCCTTTTTTTTGGCCAATTTTTCTCAATCGACAGGAAACGACATGAAACGCAGCAGAATTTTTACACCCAAGACATTAGCGGCAGCCCTAAGCTCAGTCCTTGCTTTGGCGATATTAGGCTTTTCCCACCACAGCTTCGCCGCCGGCAAACTGGAAAAAGAAGACTTGAAATTCGGTTTTATCAAATTAACCGATATGGCGCCGTTGGCCGTTGCCGCCGAAAAAGGTTTTTTTGAAGAAGAAGGCCTGTTCGTGCAACTAGAAGCGCAAGCCAATTGGAAAGTGGTGATGGATAGAGTGGTCAACGGCGAACTGGACGGTTCGCATATGCTGGCACCGGCGCCATTGGCGGCTAACATCGGATTCGGCACCAAAGCCGACATCGTCGTCCCGTTCAGCATGGGCTTCAACGGTAATGCCATCACTGTTTCCAACGAAATCTGGAAACAAATGAAACCCAATATTCCAACGGAAGGCGGCAAACTGGTGCGTCCGGTCAAAGCCGACTCGCTAAAACCCGTCGTAGACAAATATAAGGCTGAAGGCAAGCCGTTTAACATGGCTATGACCTTCCCCGCCGGCTCCCACAATCTAAAACTGCGTTACTGGCTGGCTGCCGGCGGCATCAATCCCGGATTCTATGCGCCGCCGCAAGACATCTCAGGCCAAATCGGCGCGGAAGCCTTGTTGTCGGTAACACCGCCGCCGCAAATGCCCGCCACATTGGAATCGGGCACCATCTTCGGCTACTGCGTCGGCGAACCCTGGAACCAACAAGCCGTATTTAAAGGCATCGGCGTGCCGGTGATCACCGACGAAGAACTGTGGAAAGACACCCCGGAAAAAGTGTTCGGCGTCACCCAAGCCTGGGCCGACAAATACCCCAACACCCATCTGGCGGTCGTCAAAGCGCTAATCCGCGCCTCGATCTGGCTGGATGCCGAGAACAACAAAAACCGCAAGGAAGCCATCGAAATGCTCTCGCAAAAACAATATGTCGGCGCCGATGTCGAGGTATTGGCCAATAGCATGAACGGCACCTTCGAATACGAAAAAGGCGAAAAACGCGCCCTACCCGACTTCAATACCTTTTTCCGCCACGGCGCCAGTTATCCCTCTTACGGCAGCGCGGTTTGGTATCTGACGCAAATGCGCCGCTGGGGCATGGTCGCGGAACAAAAACCCGATAGCTGGTATCTGGAAACCGCGAAAAAAGTCTATCGCCCGGACATCTACCTGGCTGCCGCGAAAGAACTGGTCGCCGAAGGCAAAGCCAAAGCCGAAGACTTCCCGGCCGACACCGGTATCAAACCGTCGCAAAACTTTTTCATCGACAAGATCCCATTCGACGCCAATAAACCTAACGACTATCTGGCCAAATTTACCATCGGCCTGAAAGGCAAACAAACCGTCACCGGCGGCAAGATTGTCGACTAACCAACTCTGGTGGGTGCTCTAAACAAGGATCGTATGTTGATGCAAGGACGCATCTTTTTTATCGACACCACAAACAAGCGAGCATAGACATGACTAATAAACTGATCAAATTCTTCAACATCACCGGCCTAACCTGGTTCGTACCCTTGGTAAAAATTGCCGCCGGTGAAAATCCTACGCTGCAACTGCGCCAGTTATGGCTGATTATGGGCGTACCCATCATTGCCTTTGTCCTGTTTCTAGGCTTCTGGAGCGTAACGGCCGCACGCATCAACACCAGTTTGGGCGCCATTCCGGGTCCGGTAGCGGTATGGTCGGAAGTCGGCGGTTTGGTTAGCGAACATGTCGCCGAAAAAACCAAGATGGCCGAGTTTTATCAGCGGCAAGAACTCCGTAACAAGGAAAAACTGGCCGCCGACCCGACTGCGGAAATCAAGCCCAGACCCTATACCGGCAAACCGACTTATCTGGATCAAATTTTCACCAGCCTGCGTACCGTATTTGCCGGCTTCATCGTCGCCACGCTGATCGCCGTGCCTTTGGGTATCATCTGCGGGATGAGCCCGGTGCTGAACACCGCGTTCAACCCGCTGATCCAAATATTCAAACCGGTTTCGCCCTTGGCTTGGCTACCCATCGTCACCCTAGTGGTCAGCGCCATGTACGTCACCGACGACGACTCTTGGTTCGCCAAATCCTTCGTCACCTCGGCCATCACGGTAACGCTATGTTCCTTATGGCCGACCCTTATCAACACCGCCGTGGGAGTATCGTCTATCGATCGCGATCTGGTGAATGTCGGCAAAGTATTACGCCTGGATTGGCCCACGCAAATCAAACGTATCATTTTGCCTTCGGCTTTGCCTTATATCTTTACCGGCATGCGCCTGTCTTTAGGCGTGGGCTGGATGGTTTTGATCGCTGCCGAGATGCTGGCGCAAAACCCCGGTCTCGGCAAGTTCGTTTGGGACGAATTCCAAAACGGCAGTTCCAACTCACTGAGCAGAATCATGGTGGCCGTATTTACCATCGGTATCATCGGTTTCATTTTGGATCGGGTGATGCACTCGCTGCAGAACCTGTTCTCGTTCAAAAAAATCTAAGGATGACGTCATGAGCGCCGCCCAAGCAAAAATCATCGAACTTTCCATGCACAAACAATCAGCAACCGCTGCCACGCCGGCCAACGACGCCTATAAACCCTTAGTGGAATTGAAAAATGTCTGTAAATCCTATGGAGAAGGCAAGGACAAAACCTCAATCCTGAAAGACATCAATCTGGATATTCGCGAAGGCGAATTCATCGCCATCGTCGGCTTTTCCGGTAGCGGAAAAACCACTTTGATATCGATGATCGCCGGTCTAATCCAAGCCGATAGCGGCGAGCTGTTGAAACAGGGCCAAGCGATCACGGAACCGGGTCCGGACCGCGGCGTGGTATTTCAAAACTATTCCTTGATGCCCTGGCTGACAGTTTACGAAAACGTGGCGCTGGCCGTGGACGCGATCTTCAAGGACTGGACGCCGGCACAGCGCCACGCGCATACCGAGAAATACGTAAAAATGGTGAACCTGGGCCGGGCGATGGACAAAAAGCCGGGCGAACTCTCCGGTGGCATGCGCCAACGCGTCAACGTGGCCCGTGCGCTGGCCGCCAATCCGGACATTTTATTATTGGACGAACCTCTCAGTGCGCTGGATGCCTTGACGCGCGGCAATCTGCAAGACGAGATTCTGCAAATCTGGGAGCAGGACAAAAAGACGGTGATTCTAATCACCAACGACGTCGATGAAGCCATCTATATGGCCGACCGGGTAATCCCGCTCAATCCCGGTCCGGATGCCAGCTTCGGCCCGGCATTTACCATCAATCTGGAACGGCCGCGTGATCGCACCGCGCTAAACCATAACGAAGAATTCAAACGCCTGCGTGCGGAAATCACCCGTTATCTAATGAATATCGGCATGGAGAAGTCGCAAACAGAAGGCAGCGAGAAAATCAAACTGCCGGACGTGCGTCCCAATACCAGCAACGACTGGAAACTGGATACCTCGGCGCTGAAGCCCAGCGCGCGCGATCTGGGCAAGGCTCGCTACCTGGAGTTCGCCAATCTCTCAAAAGTCTACCCCACCCCGGACGGCAACAGCACCGTCAAAGTGGTGGACGGCTTTGACATGAAAATGAAGAAAGGGGAGTTCATTTCCATCATCGGCCACTCCGGCTGCGGTAAATCCACGGTACTATCGATGACAGCCGGACTTAACGAGATTTCCGAAGGCGGCATCATTCTGGATAACCGGGAGATCAACGGTGCTGGCCCGGATCGCGGCGTGGTATTTCAGGCTCCCAGCCTGTTCCCATGGCTGACAGCCTTCGAAAACGTGATGTTGGGGGTGGATAAAGTCTACCCGCACGCCTCGCAAGACGAACGCGACGACATCGTCGAATATTATCTGACTCGGGTCGGTTTGGCGGACGCGATGTTCAAGAAAGCCGCCGATATGTCCAACGGCATGCGCCAGCGCGTCGGTATTGCCCGCGCTTTTGCCCTGTCGCCCAAATTACTGCTGCTTGATGAGCCGTTCGGCATGCTGGATTCATTAACGCGCTGGGAGTTACAGGAAGTGCTGATGGAAGTGTGGGAACGCACCCACGTCACCGCGATTGTGGTCACCCATGACGTCGACGAGGCCATTCTTTTGGCCGACCGCGTGGTGATGATGACCAACGGCCCGCACGCCAAGATCGGTAAAATCCAGGAAATCGACCTGCCCCGGCCCCGCACCCGCAAAGCACTTCTGGAACACCCGGATTACTACAAATACCGGGAGAGCCTGCTGAGCTTCTTGTCCGAATGCGACCACACCCATTAATTCAAAACCGTTTATTTCCCTAGGGGGCCTTATGCCGCAAAAACTCAAACGTCCATCCGGCAAGTTACCGGCGACACTATTATCTCTAACCTGTGTCAGCCTACCGGCTACCGCCGACATTACTAAAGAAGTGGAAGATGCGTTGAATTTCTACCATTACGGCAGCAACGGCGCGGTAAAAATGGATTTGAACTACCGTTGGGAGAATGTCGATCAGGACAACGGTGTTAAAAAGCCCGCACCCAACGCGACCAAACCGCTGGAAACCGCCAACGCCAACACCGCGCGCCTGCGCCTTGGCTTCCTGACGCCAACCTTCCACGATTTTCAAGGCTATGCGGAATACGAAGGGCTTTATGCGGCGCAATCGGACTATGACCGGGGCGGTACCACCACCAACCGCGACCGTAACTATTCACTTATCGCTGACCCGGCGCGCAACGAGCTCAATCAATTCTGGCTGAGTTATAAAGGCATCGCCGACACGCTGATCAAAGTCGGCCGGCAACGCATCAAATTCGACGATGATCGTTTCATCGGTAACGTCGGCTGGCGGCAAATGGAATCGACTTACGATTCCGTGCTGATCACCCACAACAATCAAACTCTATTCGGTTTGACCGTCAACGCCGGTTATTTAGACCATGTGCAGAATATTTTCGGCGAAACCGAAACTTTGAACGCGCCCCTCCTTAACCTGAATTACAAAGTCAGCGATTGGGGTAATCTGATCGGCTACGGCTACTGGCTGGATTACCGGGAACGCGCCAATTACTTTAAATCCTCGCAAACCTACGGCTTGCGCTTCGACGGTAAATCGCCGCAGTTTTGGGATACCGTGAATTTTCTGTACACCGCCGAATGGGGTAAGCAGTCCAATTACGCCGATAACCCCAACCATTACCAAGCCGACCGCATCAATCTGATGGGTGGTTTGACCGCGTTCAACGTGACCTTGCAAGGCGCGATGGAACAACTGAACGGCTATGGTTTGAACAAAACCTTTAACACCCCGTTGGGTACCAACCATGCCTTCCAGGGCTGGGCCGATTTGTTCATCAATCCGGTCGGCGCCGACTCTGCCGCAACTCGGGCGATTGGCCAAGGTATCCGTGATGTGTTCGCTACCGCTAGCTACAAAACCATGAACGATAGCCTGATCTTCACAGGTATCTATCACGACTTCTCCGATGATACCGGCGGCGTCAAATTCGGTACGGAATGGGATTTCTCGGTGCTGAAAAAATTTGGTAAGCATTATTCCCTGCTGGCCAAGTACGCGGACTTCAACACCAATAACCCGGCATTCCCCGATACGCAAAAAATCTGGCTGCAAGCCAACGTCAGCTTTTAGGCAAACCCGGTAGAGACGCGAAATTTTGCGTTTCTACCCAAACCGATTTTTCACAGCATAAGCCATTCAAAGCATCATGAAACTCAAATTGGTAGTGATAGGCAACGGCATGGCCGGCATGCGCACCGTTGACGAATTGATTCAAACGGCGCCGGAGCGCTACGACATCACCGTATTCGGTGCCGAACCGCACGGCAATTACAATCGCATCATGCTGACACCGGTATTGTTCGGTGCGAAAAGCCTTGCCGACATCATGATTCACGATTTCGATTGGTATAAAAAACATCAAATTACCCTACATTGCGGGCCTGACAAAGCCGTAGTGGATATCGACCGCCAACGGCATTGCGTGATCGCCCATGACGGCACCCGCGCTGAATACGATAAACTATTAATCGCCACCGGTTCGCTGCCGTTGATTTTGGATATACCGGGGCGTAATGTCGAAGGCGTACTGGGTTTTAGGGACATTGCCGATGTGGAAACGATGATAGAAAAAGCCGCCAGCAAACGCCACGCGGTGATCCTGGGTGGCGGCTTGTTGGGGCTGGAAGCCGCCAACGGCCTGCTGCAACGCGGCATGCAAGTCAGCGTGATCAATCGCGCCGGCCATTTATTGAACCGACAACTGGACCGCAAGGCCGGCGCGTTTTTACAGCGGCAATTGGCCGACAAAGGCATCCGGTTTCATCTGGGCACCACGATCGAACGCATACACAGCCAAGACAATCATATCAGCACGGTAGAACTTAGCGACGGCAGCGTGTTACCGGCCGATATGCTGATTATGTCCACCGGCATCAAACCCAACATTAGCCTTGCCAAACGCATCGGTCTGGCGTGCCAACACGGCATCGTGGTCGACGACGGCATGCGAACCAGCGATACGGCGATTTTTTCAGTCGGCGAATGCGTGCAGCATCGAGGAGAACTGTTCGGCTTGGTCGCGCCGGTCTACGAGCAAGCCAAAGTCTGCGCGCAACAATTGTCCGGCCGGGCCGACAGCCAATTTAAAACCTTATCGTCGGCGACGATGTTGAAAGTGACCGGTATCGATTTATTTTCGGTCGGCGATTTCGAAGGCGATGGCGAATGCCAAATCCTGCAATTGATAGATCACGAACTGGGCGTTTATAAAAAAATCGTGCTGCGCGGCGACATTATCATCGGCGTCATTTTATACGGCGACACCAGTGACAGCGCCTGGTATCTGAACCTGGTCAAGGATAAAACCTCGATTGCCGCGATCCGCGACCGCCTGATGTTCGGCCAAACCCCGCTGGCCAACGCGGCTTAAACCGATTCAAACATGAACACCATCAAAACCACTTGCCCGTATTGCGGTGTCGGTTGCGGCATCGAAGCCACGGTAGAAGACAGGGCCACGCATAGGGTTACGATCAAGGGCGACGCCAATCATCCGGCCAATTTCGGCAAACTCTGCTCGAAAGGCGCGACGTTGGGCGATACCGTGTCGCTGGAAAACCGCCTGCTCTACCCGCAAATCCGCGGCCAACGCGTGGATTGGGATACCGCGCTGGATCACATCGCAGTAAAGTTTAATCGGATTATCGTGCAACACGGACCGGAAGCAGTGGCATTTTATGTCTCCGGGCAATTGTTGACCGAGGATTATTACGTCGCAAATAAGTTGATGAAAGGCTTTATCGGTACGGCGAATATCGACACCAATTCCCGTTTGTGCATGTCGTCGGCAGTAGTTGGATACAAACGCGCCTTCGGTGCCGATACCGTACCCTGCAATTACGAAGACCTGGAACAAGCAGAGTTGATTTTACTGGTCGGTTCCAATGCTGCCTGGTGCCACCCAATCGCATTTCAGCGCATCCGCAAGGCCAAGGAAAATAATCCAAATTTAAAGATTGTGGTGATCGATCCCCGTGCCACCGCCAGCTGCGACATCGCCGATTTGCATTTGCCAGTCAAACCGGGCATGGACGCGCTATTGTTCAACGGCATTCTGGCTTATTTGCAGCAAAACGGACTTGTCAATCAGCCTTATGTCGATACGCACACCGATGGTTTCGAACTAGCCTTAAGCGAGGCTATGAAAACCGCCGGCAGCATCGAACAAGTCGCCGCCGGCTGCGGCTTGACTAGCGAAGCAGTCGGCAAGCTGTTCGACTGGTTTGCCAACACGGACAAAACCGTCACCGTCTATTCGCAAGGTATCAATCAATCCAGCTCCGGTTCGGATAAATGCAATGCCATCATCAATTGCCACTTGGCGACCGGCCGCATCGGCAAGCCCGGCATGGGGCCGTTTTCCTTCACCGGCCAACCCAATGCGATGGGCGGCCGCGAAGTGGGCGGCTTG
The DNA here is from genome assembly GCA_964529085.1 of uncultured Methylomonas sp. Taxonomy (GTDB): domain Bacteria; phylum Pseudomonadota; class Gammaproteobacteria; order Methylococcales; family Methylomonadaceae; genus Methylomonas. Next base: position 13,376 of record CAZGUM010000010.1, read on the forward strand.
GCGAATACCTTGGCCGCGCATATGGATCTGGAAAACCCGGAGCATGTCGATAGAGTCGGCCGCTTTTGGGGCAGCGACAAAGTTGCCGATAAACAAGGTTTAAAGGCCGTGGCAATGTTCGATGCCATCGCCGCCGGCCAAATCAAGGCGGTGTGGATCATGGCCACTAATCCGGTGGTATCGATGCCGGATGCTGATAAGGTCAAACGCGCCTTGCAACAATGCGAGCTGGTGGTGGTTTCCGATTGCATCGCCAATACCGATACCAGCCAACTGGCGCATGTGCTGTTGCCGGCCACCGGCTGGAGCGAGAAAGACGGCACCGTGACTAATCTGGAACGGCGCATCTCCCGGCAACGGCCTTTGTTTCCGGCATCCGGCGAGGCGCGGCACGACTGGTGGATCATCTGCCAAGTTGCACAGCGCATGGGTTTTGGTAAAGCGTTTAGCTATCAATCCAGTGCCGAGATATTTCGCGAGCATGCGCGGTTGTCGGCGTTCGAAAACGATGCCGAGCATCAATTGCGCGATTTCAATCTATCGGCTTTTACCGGTATAGACCGGGAAGGGTTTGACGAGCTGCAACCGGTGCAATGGCCGGTAACAAATGAGCAAACAACAGGCACGGCCAGAATGTTCGCCGACGGTCGGTATTTCACCGCCAATCGTAAAGCCCGCTTCATCCCAGTCACACCGCGCCCGCCCGTAAACTCATCTGATACTGACTACCCGTTTACGCTGAATACCGGCCGCCTGCGCGACCAATGGCACACGATGACCCGCACCGGCTTGGCCACCAAACTAAATGCGCATCGCCCGGAACCGTTCGTGGAAATACACCCGGCCGATGCTGAACGCCTGGAGTTAAAAGCTCGCAGCCTGGTGCAAATCCAAAGCCGTTGGGGCAGCATGCTGGCCCGAGTCGAAATCAACTCCGGCCAGCAGGTTGGCAGTCTGTTCGTACCTATGCATTGGACCGATCAAAGCAGCAGTCATGGCCGGATGGGCGCTGTCGTCAATCCGGTGGTCGATCCGTATTCCGGACAGCCGGAAAGCAAGCAAACTCCGGTAAAAATCGGCAGCTGGCCGGCGCAATGGTATGCCACAATCTTATCCCGTCAACCCTTGCAAATCGCCGCCGCCGAATATCAGGTCAGCGTGCGCGGCGACCGTTACTTTCGCTACGAATTGGCTTCTACCGAATTCGGCAAGGACTGGCGAACTTGGGGCCGCGCGCTGCTCGCCTGCGTGGAGCAGCGCGAAGACGATAACTGCTGGCTGGAATATAGCGACCCGCAAGCCGGCTATTACCGGACCGCCTACTTGCCTGAGCGGGAATTACGAGCCTGCCTGTTCGTCGGCCCGGATTGCGACCTGCCAGAATCGGGCTGGTTGGGCAGTTTATTCGCTAAATCCGAGTTAAGCAGAGCCGAGCGCCTCAGCCTGCTAAGCGGCGCACCGCCAAAAGGTGAAGGCGATATTGGCCGAATCGTCTGTTCGTGTTTCAATGTCGGCGAAAAAACTATCCAACAAGCGGTGCAAGCTCACCAATTCCAAAGCGTCGCCGACATCAGCGCCTGCTTAAGTGCGGGCAGCGGTTGCGGTTCCTGTGTTTCGGAACTGAAGGAGTTTTTACCGAAACCCACTTAAATTGATAGCCCAAGGGACGATGCAAGCTAAAACTCAGTTATTCCCATACTTTCAACCCATTATCTCGGTGGCAAGCGGCAAAATCGTCGGTTACGAAGCCCTGGCCCGCCAATACGACAACAAAGGCAAAGTGGTCTCCGCCGGCGCGCTGTTCTCTTCCGCCGATGTCGACGCCAAAACCCGTATCGAACTCGACAGACAGGTACGTTGGCAAGCCCTGGAAAAATTCTCGGCATTAGCCGACACCCAAAGCTATCTGGCGCTCAATATTTCCGCGGCCTGGATAGAAAACCTGCGGCAACTGAATACGCTGCCCACGTTGCGCATGCTGGATGAGCTGAATATCGACAGACGGCGTATCATCGTCGAGATTTCCGATGCCCATGTCGATCCGCACAAATTGAAGCAGATCGTGCAACGTTACCGCAAACACGGCTTAAGTGTAGCCATCGGCGATTTTGGCGCCGGCTCTTCGCAACTGGAACGGGTCATCGCGATTCAACCCGACATCATCAAAATCGACATGCGCTTGTTCAAACTGGCCACCAAGGGCGGTATCGCCGGCGACATCATTCATATGATTTCGCGCTTGGGTAAACGCACCGGCTGCCGGATCATTTGCGAAGGCGTGGAATCTGACGAAGCGTTTTTATTTAGCTTGAACTGCGGCGCGCAATTCATGCAGGGTTTTTTATTTGCTAAAGCCGAAGCCGATTTTCAGCCGGCAGACCTGTACGTACAGCACATAGCCTCGTTACGCAGTAAATTTCTGAAAAACACCTTGACCAAGGTGCAAAAGAAAGTCATCGCCATCAACACCACCAAAACCCTGATCTACAAGTTAGCCGAAACCTTGCAGGACGATTTCAATCTGAACGAACTGGTCAGCTGGAATTTTACCGATAGCGGCGTAATTCGCTTTTATCTGTGCAACAACCAAGGCGACCAGATTTCGCCGGATTTCAATTTTAAAGAAAACCAATGGTTTACCGATCCGCGCAAAATCGGCTTTAACTGGTCATGGCGGCCCTATTTCTTTCAATTGCTGGCGCTGGAAAATTGCGGCGATCGCGAACGCATCGTCACCTCCGAACGCTACCGCGATTTCGAAACCAGCCTGCTGTGTAAAACCCTGTCTTTACGCCTGGATAGCGAGCGGATTTTGCTGGTGGATACCGTTGCGGGCGATTGATTTATCTGACATAAACCGCCGCTAACAGCAAAAGTGTCAAGCTTTGGGGTTACAGCGAACATCGAATGCTTTTTCGCTGAACCCGTCAGTAATCAAGGTTTGCTGCGACATCTGATTCTGAATGTCTACATTGGCCTGGAAATCAACAATCCACGGCCGACTCGTGACCAGAATGAACGCTGCATGCCCCCCAAACAAATAGGCAGAAGCTTACAGTTTATGGCTTAGACCCGAGTACAACGATAGCTGTGCGACTGATTGCATGGCTTTACACGCGCCATAACAAGTTGCGTTTAATCTCTTGCATAACGCTAGCTGCTCACATACCTTAGCCGACCATAATTCGGTTCGCGCCAAACTCCGCAAAGAATTTTTTCAATACCTTTCTATAGATTGCGCGGATTCAAAAACGAAATGCAGTACCGCGATATTTATCTTAATCTTGCATTTAGTTGCGTTACCTCGTTCTTCTTAAAAGTATTCCACTTCCTCTTTACAGCTTTGGCCTGCAATTTACCTTCAATATCAGCCGGCGATCCGGAAAAAATTTCAAGCCCGATTTCCTAATTTAAATCCCGTAATTAGCACAGGCTTCATTGCTTCTTCAATAACAGATTCTGTTTCGTTACTGATGAATAAACAGCAAAAGCTATTCGACATCGTCAAATAGCTTTAAAAAAGCGCAAAACGCAATTCCCCCATATAAATATTATCAAAACAAATCAATTAGATAACTATATTTTTATCAAAATAAATTGCGGAAAAATTTTTGGCACATTAGATGCTGTAAAAACTTATCCACTTTCAAGGATTAGATGAAATAACACCTGATTCAGCGTTGGAGATATCCGATAAGAAGACCATGCAGTAAAGCGGAAATTACTGCTGATTCTTCTAAAAATACAGGCAAGTAAATAGACAAAACCTTTATAGCATTCTGGTCTGATGTCCAAATACGCCAACTTTGTCGCGCTTTAACTTTAAGGAGGAAATAAATGAAAAAAGCACGTTATCTCCAGCTATTTTTAATTCTTGGAGGCGTTGTTGGGAGGGCAGTATTTGCTACTTCTAACGATATAACGCCTGAGGTGGCGCAAAAAGTACCCGTACTTTCGCTAGCTAGTAAGCCGACCAAATCTGAAGCAGAAGCACCGCAAGTTTCTGTATCGCAGACTTCGCAGACCTCATCAACAGTGTCCGAACAGAAAGCAGCCGAGGATGCCACTGGCGTTAAAACAAAGCTATGGTCTTATCAACCGGTAAACGCTCCCACTATCCCGATTGTAAATCATCAAAATTGGGTGCGGACCCCCATCGATGCGTTTGTTCTCGCGCCATTGGAGGCAAAAGGACTTACACCGTCCACAGACGCCGATCGCGCCACTTATATCCGTCGCGCGACCTTGGATGTATGGGGACTCATCCCCACCCCCGAAGAAGTCGCCAACTTCGTCAACGATAAAGCCCCCGACGCATACGAAAAATTGGCCGATAGATTACTCGCGTCCCCTCATTACGGCGAACGCCAGGCCCGGCGTTGGCTGGACTTAGCACGCTATTCAGACAGCGCCGGCTTCACTCTCGACGATACGCGTCCCAACATGTGGCGTTATCGCGATTATGTGATTAACGCATTCAATCAAGACAAGCCCTATTCGCGCTTCATCCAGGAACAATTAGCGGGCGATGAAATAGCGCCTGGAGATCAAGATGCCTTGATCGCTACCGGTTTTTTGCGTGGTTACCCCGACGATCCGTTTTCCCGTTTAGTCGTGGATAGAAAATACATCAGCACCACCGATATTACCGATACCGTAGGCGAAGTGTTTCTGGGCAGCACGGTCGGTTGCGCCCGCTGCCACAACCATAAGTTCGATAAGATTAGCCAAAAGGATTATTTTTCGCTGCAAGCTTTCTTCGCAAATCTCAGCGCCAGCGACAAGATTCCGGCCGCAATCGGCCCGCAAGAGATTGAATATCGTAATAAATTGGCTAAATGGGAAGCCGCCAGTCAAGGTACGCGGGCAAAGTTGAAAGCCCTGCTCGACCCGATCAGGCAAAAAGCCACCGACTATTTCCGCGAACGATATACAAAGGATGTGCAAGCGTCTTTGAACAAACCACGCCAGAAATGGAGCCCTCACGACCGCTGGGTAAACCATTGGTTTTCCGAAGCATTTACCGAACGAAGCCTCCGCGAATGGCTGCAAGATACCGCCAAGGATAAAAATGCCCCCGGTTATGACCCCAAAAATCCGGAACGCTATAAACAATACCTTGCGCTGCAAGAAGAACTGAAAAAATTCGACGCTCTCAAACCTAACGGTTCCGACACCATTTCGGCGATGACTGAACTCGGTTACACAGACGCACCGCCGACGAGCGTGCTCTTCGGCGGCATTCTGGATCGTCCACTAGAAGAATCGCAACCGGCATTCCCGGAAGCCTTATCCAGCGAAAAACCCGTGATCGTGCCCACGGCGTTTTCATCCGGCCGCCGTACCGCATTGGCTAATTGGATCGCCGACGAGAAAAATCCCTTAACGGCGCGCGTCTTCGTGAATCGGATCTGGGAACAGTATTTTGGCCGCGGCATCGTAGAAACCGTCAGCGATTTCGGTAAGGCGGGCACTAAACCGACCAATCCCAAGCTCCTGGATTATCTCGCGGACAGCTTCGTCAAACACAATTGGAGCGTAAAACAGCTACATCGCCAAGTTCTATTGTCCGGCGTTTACCGGCAATCCTCCGCGCATCGCGACGATGCCCATCGGGCCGATCCGGAAAACAAACTCTTAGCCGTTTTCCCGCGCAAACGCCTGGAGGCCGAAGAAATTCGCGATGCATTGTTGGTCGCATCCGGCAAACTCGAGGAAAAAGTGGGCGGTCCTAGCGTTTTCCCGCCCATCCCCGGCAACTTGGGAGTCGGCGACAAATGGGTCGTATCCAAGGATGCCCAGGATCATAACCGCCGTAGCTTATACATATTTACCCGTAGCAGCGTGCCCTACCCATTGCTGGAATCTTTCGACATGGCTTCCGCGCAGCATGTACACCATAAACGCGAGGTAACGACCACCCCACTCCAGGCGCTGACATTATTAAACAGTGATGTAGTCCTCGATTGGTCGCAAGCGTTGGCCGGACGGGTGATCCGTGAAACCGGCAACAACGAAGCGGCCCAATTTGACAGGCTTTATCAAATCCTGTTATCCCGGACCCCGGACGACACCGAAAAGTCAGCACTGCAATCCTTCCTGAGCAGCCAAGAACAAGTCATCAAGGAAAAAGCATTGACGGGCAAATTTGAGATCAGTGTCCCCACCGGTCTGACGGAGATTAAAGAATTGGATCCGATTCGAGCCGCGGCGTTTGTCGACCTGGTACATACCGTCGCCAATTCCAACGATTTTGCTTACCGCTTTTAAATTGAATCCAAAGGAATATCTTATGAATAATTCATCGCGCCGCGACTTCCTGATCAAATCCGGCTATGGCCTGGGCGGACTTACCTTGAGCGCCTTACTACCCGGCGGTGGCGTTTTGGCGACTAACGTCATGGCAGCCGAGCTGATCGATCCACTGGCCCCCAAACCTACGCATTTCCCCGCCAAGGTTAAAACGGTGATATGGCTGCATCAGGACGGAGCACCCAGCAGTCTTGACCTGTTCGATTACAAACCGGAGTTAATAAAATTAGCGGGAAAAACCATACCCGCCTCCTTTTTGAAGGGGATTAAGCAAGGCATACGGGGAGGCAACGATGCCAAACTGTTTGTTTCGAATCGTACCTGGAAGCAACACGGCGAAAGCGGGGTTTGGTTCTCCGACTTGCTCCCCAATCTGGCCCAGCACGCCGACAAAATGGCCTTTATCAAAAGCAGTATCACTATTGGCGCCACCCATAATATTTCGGTGCAGAAGCTGAACACCGGCGATGTCAATCCCGGCCGGCCGTCACTTGGCGCCTGGATCCAATACGCTTTGGGTTCGGCCAATCCGGATTTGCCCGCCTATACGGTGCTTTACAACGACAAAAAAGTACCGAACGGCGGAGCCGCTACCCATTGGAGTGCCGGTTTCCTGCCGGCTGTTTACCAAGGTACGCCGTTCCGGCCCGGGGCATCGCCGATCCTACATTTGGAGAGCCCGTCATTAATAGCCGCGAAACAACAACGAGGTGAATTGGACCTATTAAAACGCTTGAATGAGCATAGCGCAGCCTCTTATCCGGAAGATACCGAGCTTAAGGCTCGCATAAATTCATACGAACTGGCGGCGCGCATGCAAACAACCGCCCCGGAAGTCGTCGACATTAGCAAGGAATCGGACGCCACCAAAACGCTATACGGTCTCGATGACGATGCCACTAAAGATTTCGGTACTACCCTGCTACGCGCGCGCCGCCTGACCGAGCGCGGCGTACGCTTCATTCAGGTGATCTCGGGTCCGTTGATGATTGATGGCGAACCATTAAACTGGGATGCTCACCGAGATCTGGAAAAGAACCATCGCGCCCACGCAAATGCTGTCGACAAGCCTATTGCCGGTCTGATTGCCGACTTGAAAGAGCGCGGTCTATTGGATTCTACTTTGATTGTGTGGACCTCGGAATTCGGCCGCACGCCATACGGACAAAGCGGTAACGGCCGCGATCACAATCCTTGGGGTTATACCCAATGGCTAGCCGGAGGCGGTATCAACGCCGGAACCACGTATGGACAGACCGATGAGGTGGGCTTGCAAGCAGTAGGTGAAACAGTCGATACCTATGATCTGCACGCCACGATTTTACAGCTGATGGGTTTGGATCACTTAAAAACAATTTTCTTGAATAATGGCCGCTCCGAGCGTCCAACCGTTGTATATGGAAAAGTGATTAAGGAACTGATTGCCTAGGACTTCTTTACAAAAAACATCGTTTCGGTCTTAACCCAGGCACTTTTATTTGTTGTGATCAATACAAGCACCTTTAAAGGTATTTAATCTTATTATCTCCAAATCAGAAAAGTTCATTATTGTTTATATATTTTATCGAAAACCGCTTATTTTTAAAAATTAAAAAAGTTAATTTGGTTATTTTTAAACACAGCATCCACAACGATTGTTTATATTTCACCAGACTTATCTTTCAAAATTACCCACATTTACTATTCCGCCTTATATTTCCTGGAAAAGCTGATAAATTGAAAATGGCACCTTATTTGCTAAAAGTAAATATCCCGATTGTTACTTTAGATTATCGTTTGATCAGCGACTGATCATTAAATTTTGACAGGTTAACTTGCCAGAAATAACTCATGTTTTTGACGCAGTAACAAGGGATGGAAACTTTAAAATAAGGAGAGTTATTAAATCATGAAATATATATTGTCAGATATTAGTTTAAATAGCCGATTCCGCCAGGAAGTACCTGGTGTAATTAGCTTACGGCGACAACTGTCGCTAGGTATCGCCACCGTCCTGGCCATTTCCTCTATGGTAAGTGCCAAAGATGTACAAGCGGCTTCAAAAAAAACCGTAAAAACGAAAGTATCCAGCGCAAAAATAACCGATGAGGAAAACTCTGAATTAGCCCGTTTGAAATTGCATTTACAGGCAATCGAGCAAAAAAATGAACAGTTGCAAAAAGAAAATGCCTTACTTAAACAAGGTGTAGCCACAACTCGCCCACCCTCGACCGACAGAGGCACATCGACCGCTGACTCAAATCCTCCCGCCGAAGCTGAAACAGTCGTAGCTAAACAAGATGCCGACGAACCCGCAGAGCTTGGCGAAGTGGTATTACGAGCGCGGCGGATTAGCAAACTAGAGAAGTTAAAGGATACTCCGAAATCCGTTTCCATCGTCGCCGGTGAAGAACTGGAAAAGCAAAACACCGTCGATTTTCGCGACATTATCACTCGTGTTGGCAACGTCCGACAGACCTATACCAATCCACAAGCGGGCAGCTTAATGATACGTGGCGTGGGCTGGGCAACAGGAGTAGGTCAGCTCGACCCCAGTGTGGGTATGACAGTTGACGGCGTCAGTTACGGCACAACTGCCATCGGCGCCACGGTAAACTTTATCGACATCGACAGCTTCGACGTCACCAGAGGCCCGCAAGGCACCCAGGGCGGAAAAAACTCCAGCATTGGACAGATTAACGTCAATACCCGAGCTCCGAGCTTTACATCCGATGCATCGGCATCACTGACATTCGGGGAGCGCAATACGATTAGAACCCAGGCTGCAGTTGGCGGGCCAATTTGGGATGGTTTACTGGCTTGGCGGGGAACGTTTTATCGTGATCAGGCCGAAGGCCAGGAGGTCAATGTTAACGACAGGAATTTCAGTTATACCAACACCGACCGAACATACGGTCGGCTCCAATTTCTGTTAACGCCATCCGAGGATGTCACAGCGAAAGTGAGTCTGGAATACACACCGGTCGGCCACGAAACATCCAACAATTACTTGAACTTTTTTCGAGCAACTCCGGATTTTTACGACTCGGTTAATGCCTCGGGAAATCGCATTGCCGTCAATCAGGCGCTCGAACCAACCGGCAGACTCGGTCGACGCTGGTTCGCACAAGAAAAGAACTACACGGTCAATGGCGATTTCCTCGGAAACAGAATCAACCGGCTGAATCAGAATACCAATAACTATGGCACCAAAGGTGGGACCTTCAACCTATCGTGGAAAGCCTTCAATCACACGCTCACGTCAATCACCGCTTACAAAGACTACTTTTTCGACTCCGGTGGCGGCCCAATCTCGGTTTTTGATATTGACCGCTCGCCATCGACCGGTCATGTCGAGTACCAACAGTTCAGCCAGGAACTGAAACTAAGCTCGCAAACCGGTGGCTTCGTCGATTACCAGACAGGGTTGTATTTATTCAAGAACGAAATTCCGGAGCGTTGGACGACTGCCAGATATGGTTCCGATGCGGGGGCGTACTACGCAAACGTGAATCAATACAACCGTTTGGACGCCAATGGTAACGGCCGTTATCTAATGTTGAATTCAATAGACCGCTTGTTTACCAAAACCAAGGACGACATTCGCAATACCAGTGTGGCTGGCTACGGCAATCTGGATTTCCACTTTACCGACGCTCTAACCGTCAACACCGGCGTGCGCTTGACTAGCGAAAATCGCAATACCACCTCGGAACGCCTCATCGAAGACCTGGGATTCGGCGCTGAATTGAATCCATCTTCTAGTAATAACGTGGCCTTGGGCGGGTTTAACAGTAATGCCAGTGGCGCCTTGACGACCAATTCTGCGGAACAGCTCGCATTGGCCAATTCGGTCGCGCAAAAGTACTTTAACGCGGCTAACTATGCGGCACTAACCGACGCGCAGAAACAACAAGTCGCGGATGCCAAGGCCATTCGGAATGCCCGTATAGGCGGTTTGTACCAAGCTACCGAGGCCGAAGCGTATCAGAAAGTACTACCAACGGCCACTTTCAGCCCAAGTTATAAAATCACTGCCGACCACACGGTCTACTTTACTTATCAGCACGGCGAAAAAGCCGGGATTTCCCAAATCGTCGGTGCGACAGCAAACGGTGGTAAGTCTGCGCTAGCCAAGGAAGAAATAACCAATAGTTATGAAGTGGGATTCAAATCCTCGTTCTTGGATAAAACCCTATTTGTCGCGGCGGACGTCTATTTAACCGACATCGACAACTACCTCCAACCGATGTATTTTGAGGATAAGGCACAAACGATCCTTAACAATGACGGCAAAATTGCCTATACCAGCGGTCTCGGCAACGTACCAGCGGTGCAATCAAAAGGTGTTGAGCTTGACGTCACCTATTCCGGCCTAGACTACACTACCTTGCGATTCGCCGGCGCATATAACGATGCTCGTTACGTAGACTTTAAATTTCTCGCTAATCCGCTGGAACTCGGTGCTAATTCGACGCCTTACTACGATGCGAGCGGTAAAACCTTGCCGGGTGCCGCCAAGTTTAGCTTTAACCTAAATGCCGATTATGTACGGCCGATATTCGACAAGCTAAATTTCCATACCAACGTCAACTACCGCTTTACGACAAGCTATAACAACGATCCGTCGCTATCCCGTTATTCCGTGGTCGATGCTTTTGGCATTACTGATTTTGCGATTGGCGTGGGTAGAAGGGATAAATTGTTTGACGCCAGCGTCATCGTGAAAAACCTCTTCGATACCGACTACGGATTTAATTCCAACTGGAATACTTACGTGCCAAGTTTACCAAGATGGGTGGGTGTCATGGTCAGTACCAAGCTCTAATAATGTCGATTTAGATTCTTGGACAACCTTGTATCTTTACGCTTGATAACTGCCTAAGACGGCACTGGTTTTATACAGTCCCGACGTTAAAACGCCGAGTGAAGCGTAAATTCACTCGGCAACTCCGCTCCCGCTCTGCCTAGTCACGCATATCGATGCCTAATACCGGCATTCATTATCTATCTGACATACACCGCCACTAACAGTAATAAGGCCAGACCGGCATAACGCCAACCGATATCGACATTCTGCTGCCCGGACTTGGCGAACTCGGCTTGTTGCAGTGCCTGATCCAGGCTGTCGATATCGCTTAGGCGCCGGTACTGTAAACCGCTCTCGGCGGCCAGTTGACGTAGGTAGCTTTCGTGCAGCCGGCTCATATGTTCGTCGCCGGTTGCCGCCTCGCTGCCGAACGGCGCGTTACGGGCGTTATAGCCCTGGATTTTCTCGGGATTCAAGTCGGATTCACCGAAGGATGACCGATGCGGTACGTCTTCCGGTTTATAAAAACCCTGGCGTTGGCCCTTGGCGTCGAACTTGGGGATAGGCGACAGTTGATCGCCACCGACACCGACGATGACGCCTTTTACCTGATCCTTGACTACCGACAGGTCCGGCTTATAACGCGGATTGGGCGGCGGCGCCTCCTGGCCGTCGCTGAAAAACACCAAGGTCTGGTCCTTGTCTTTCAGCATCTCCAGCGTACTTAATAAGCCGCTGGCGATGCGGCTGTCAGCCGCCCAGGCCATGCGCCAATCAAGCGCCGTAAGCGCCGCGTCTATTTCTGCAAAACCAGAGCAGACTTCGATCGGTTCGAACAACTGGGTCGAGCGGCGTTCGGTAAATACCCCCAAGCCTACCTGCGAACCGCATGGCAGTTTCAACAATTCCTGCCGCAATGCCTGTTTCACAAACTGCAAGCGGCCAACCGGCTGTCTGTCCAGTTGATAGTCCTCGGTATTCATGCTGCGGGTAATATCGACAATGAATGTCAGCCGGTATAGTGCGGCTGGCGCGCTGGTTTGCGGACGGAAAAATACCGCCAACAAGGACAGCAGCGCGATAGCCAACAGCCAGAAACGGTAATCCCTGAGATTGGGGGCGATAGTCATATAGCGAAATTATCGGTCGGGAAGATAAGCACCCAATTAGGGCAAGCCACGCGGAAAGCCCGGCAAGGTGGTCCACAGCTGAGTCTTTTGGCTAAGATCGTCTTTATCGTCGCCGCTGCTGATTCTGTCCATCTCCGGCAACAAACGCATCGCCACTTCCAGATTATATTTGGCATCCCAAAAATCGCTATCCAACATCAGGGCTTCGCGATAGGCTTGCTTGGCGAGTCCCAGCAGGGGCATCGCTTCGTTGACATTGCCGGCCTGGGCTTTTTCCATAGCCTGCCGCAAATACAGATTGCCCAGATTATAACGGGTTTGTGCTTGCGCCTCGATCCCGGATTGCTGCAATAATAGGTTCAGCGTTGCCAAGGCTTCATCGTAACGCTGGTGCCGGCTGAGATACACGGCCCTGGCCATGCGCACTTCCGGGGCCGACCTCGCTAATTCATCTGCGCCGACATCTTTATCGGCCAGCAACTGGCCGATCAGCCGATTTTGACCGGCAAGCCCATACAACTGCAGCAACTGCGCCAGCGTCACGAATAAGGCTGCCGTCAGTGTGGCCCAAAGCAGCCAGTGTTTTAATTTGCGGATCACGGTCTGGCCTCGCAGAGTTTCACACCCAACAATAACAGCAACATTGCCGCGGCCCAGGCATAGCAGCGCATCGATAGATCCTGTTTCGGAATCCGTTCGAAATAATGCAAGGGCCGGTTTTCCAGGCGATTGATGTCGGCTACCGCCTGTTGCAAAGCGCCGGGCGTTTCAGCTTCGTAAGCTTTGTAAGGAATATGCAGACTATTGAAAAACAGATGCAGATAGCGCTCCGGCATGGCCTGGGCGTTGTCGTCGCGCGGGTCGTCGGGGATTTCAAACAAACCGGGGCTGTTGGCGGTGCGCAGGAATACCCAATACAAACTGACTTGGCGCTGCTTGAACAACTCGCGCAACGCGGCTTCGCTGTCGGGATCAATCACCGCCGCGCCGTCCGACACTAGTAATACAATCCGCGAGCCGGTCACCGGCCGGGTATCGAAGAACTCCAAAGCCATGCTCAAGCCCTTGCTGACATTGGTATAGGCCAAGGCTGGCAAGGCGGTGGCGTCTATCGCGGCATGAATGGCGGCTTTATTTTCGGTCAGCGGCAACACGAATAGCGGCGACGTACTGTATTCGGCGATACCGATCAAATCGTGCTGGCGGTGATCGACAAACTGATTTAATAGGCGGCGAGCAGCGTTGGCTTTGGATTCCTCGCCCTGAGCATCCGGCGCCTTGCCGGCAAAGGTATTGTCCATGCTATTGCTGCGATCCAGCAGCATGACGATATGCGCGCCGTGGCCGATGCGCTCTACTTGCTGCTCTTGCAAGTACACACCGGCCAAACCCAGCGTTAGGGCGCCTATCGCCAGCACACCGAGCAAGCGGATTGCACCGCCGATGATCATCGATAGGGAATCTGGCGGCAAAATAGCCAAGTAAGGATAGGGGTTGGCCATCGCGCCCAGCCTGAATACCGGCAACAGACATAGCAATAAACCCAGCAAAGCCCACGGATACTCCAATCCTAAATTCATCGGCTGCCTCGCTCGATTTCCCGACAGTGCAGGCACAGCGTTTTTATTTTTTGCAGATCGTTTTCTTGCGGCATTGCCGAAGCGTCGCCGAAAAAATAACGGTTGGAATAGTCGAAAAACCAGGCCAATTCATCGGCAATGCTGCGATATTCCGGATGGCTCTGATAAAACTCGGCGAGTTTATGCAAAAACACCGGTTTACCGTGCAAACCGTTAAATGCCAGGTGTATCGCAGCCAGCGCTTGCGGCAATTGCTGTAGGCCAAGATTTTGCAGCTTACGCTGCGCACGCTTGAATACGCTACGTTTCGCTAGCCCCGGTAAATAACCGTAAAGCCAAGCCAAGCGTAAAGCGATGCCCAGAGCCATCGCCAACGCAACGAATAAGCGCTGGACAATTGCCACATCGGCCAACAAGCTCGGCGCTTGATCCGGGCGCATGTACTCGCCGCGTTGGTCCTGCCTGACCACCACTTCCCGCAATGGCGCAACGGTAAAGCGCCAGGCCGCTACCGGCTGTTCCAGGGTTTGTCCGTGTTGCTGAAAACGCAAGGTAAAGGCGGGTATGCTCAGTTCCTTCACCTCTAGCGGTGCATAAAATTCCTGATACAGCAAATCGATTTGGTATTGCTTGCCGCCGCCGTTGTCTTGCTCGGTAACATTGATCTGGTTAAGTTGTAACCAACGATTCAGTCGGCCTTGCGTTGGCAAACTGGTACGCTCAAGTTCCATGCCCGAGCGGGTTTCGATCAAGATGCGGTGGCGTATGGTATCGCCAATCACATAGCCGAACGGGCGCGGCGTTTGCAATTGAAAATCGCGCAGTGCCCGGTTGGACGCACCGGAACAAGCTTCCAACAGCATCGTTACTATCACCGCCGCCAGACTGAGGCGAACCCGCTGCAGCGCCTGCATCACCCTGCTCTCCGTAAAAAATATTGTGTTAGCTGCGCCGCGCGATAGCCGTTCTCGATAAACAGCGGCTCGCAGCCAAACGCCCGAAAATGGTGTTGCAATTGGCTGCGGCGCCGCGCAAAAGCCTGTTCTATCTTGCGCTTCAATCCAGGACGCAACCATAAGGTGCGGCGCTTGCCGGTTTCCAGGTCCTGGAGTTGAAACAAGCCCCAGTCCGGTAACCGGCTGTATTCAGCTTGATCCCACAGCACCAGCGGAATCACATCGTGACAACTCAAGCTTTGCAAAATAGCCTGTAATTGTGCCAGCGGAAAGTGAAAATCCGACAGCAAAAACACCAAGGCCCGGTGATTAGGTAAATAGCGCTGAGCTTGCAGTAAGCCGGCCGATCCCGGCCGCAATACTAGTTTTTGCAGGCGTTCGGCCAACGCTTGAATGCGCCCCATGTGTTTACCGGCCGGCAAATAGCAGTCGGTTAAAACTTGCTGGTTACAAGCGATAAAGCCAAAACCATCGCCGTGATCCAAGGCCGAAGCAGCAATCGATAGCAGCATATCGGCCAGAACACTGCGCTTTTTGTGGTTGCCGGCGAAGCCCATCGAAGCCGACAAATCGGCCAGCAAAAACACATCGACTGCGCTATGTTGCTGTTGTACCCGCACTTGATAATTGCCGAACGGATCAAGCAGACTGGCGCGCAGATCGATGCGCCTGGGGTCCGGGCGGGCAATCAAAGTTTCATGGCGTTTGAACAATTGGCCGTTGCCGACCATTTGCCCCGGATGCGCGCCGGGAAACACCCCGACTACAGGGCGCGGCGGACGGTATTGGAAGGGTTGAATAGGATCCGACATTTTCTTAGCGGGTGATCGTTATTGACTAACGACCAAATTAGCCAGCACGGCCGTCACAATGAGGTATCCCGGAATGGAAAACCTCAGCGGCACTTTCATCAATAACGCTACCACGCCCGAATAGGTTTGCGGATTGCGGCTGTGGATGGCTTCCCCGAACAGCCACAGCAGGGAGTTGAGCAAGCATAAGGCCAGGATCGTGAAAAGGCCCACATCGCTGAACAAAAACGATTTGTTAGCCAATAGCGAAATACGTTCGCTGGTATCGATAAAATTGGCCGTCAAAATACCTATCATCAGACCGCCCTCGTCGAAGGCCACCAGAAAGAAGGTGTAGGTAAATCGCCGTAAGCGGCGGCTGAACTCCGTTAAGGCCGGAAAATGCAGTGACAGATATAACACCGGCAGGCTCAGACAAAACAGCAAAGTGCCGACCACCGCCAATAATATCCAGAACTTAAAACCCACTGCGTCGTTCAAGGCACTGGTGTAATACGCGGCATAAGGCACATCGGCATGTTTATCCAGACTACTGGCGATAAACGAGCAGATAAAGCCGACGCCGGACCAGGTTAAATAGGTTTCCAATAGGTGGCCAAGGCCGGCATGCGGCAGCATGGCGTGCAGAGTCGCTTTAATATTCATGGGTGTTACGGTGCGGCTATTTGGTTGAGGATACTGTCTATCAGAGTGGGAATCAGTTCGTCTTTGCGATAGCTGTACATCGGATTCAGAAATATCCGGTGCGACATCGTCACCGCGTAGACCGACTGGAGGTCTTCCGGCAACAGGCTGTCGCGATTCTCCAGCCAGGCCCGGACTTTGGCGGCGCGAATCAAATAGCTGATGCCGCGCGGGCTGGCACCGGCCTGCAGCAATTGATCCATCTCCACATCGATTAACTTGATGCCGAAGGCTAGCGGATCGGCGGTAGCTTTCCATAAATCCAACGCGTATTTGCGTAAGGCCGGTGTGGGCTGGATGCTTTGCTGAATAGCGGCGGCCCAATCGTTGAGCTGATAATAAGGAATCTGGCCGGCGGCCATTTCGCCGATCAAAGCATCGACATCGTGGTAACGCGGATTGAACATCAAATCGTCCAGCACGGCATCGTCACGCGGCGTGTCGATAGTGATCTCCATGAAAAACCGGTCACGGGCGGCAGCCGGCAGCTCGAAGGTTTCTTCTTTTTCCACCCGATTCCGGTCGGCAAACACCTGAATGTGCGGCATCCGGTATTCGCGGTTGAATGCGCCGATGCTGCGCTCGGCCATCACCCGCAATAACAGCGAGTGTACTTGCGGGCGGGCGCGGTTGATTTCGTTAAAGAAAAATACCGATAACTGTTCGCCCTGCTTTAACAAGGGACCGGGATCGACACAGGGCCGACCCTCGCTATTCAGATAGGTATAATAAATCAGATCGGCCGGCATCAGGTCGATGGTACCTTCGATACGTTGGTATTGACCGCCGAGACCTTGAGCGACGGCCCGCAATAAGGTAGTTTTACCGACGCCCACCTGTCCTTCCAACAACACATGGCCGCGGGCGAATACCGCTATCAGAAGATTGCGCACCGCCGCCTGTTGACCGACCACGACCCGGTTGATTTGTTGTTCCAACTGCAACGCACTGGTACGCCAGTCGCTGGGAGTTTGCTTGCTTGTCATAGCTGATTTAGCGCGTTGATTAAAGCCAATACCGCAAAAAAACTCCGGGGCGCGATGATAATGCCGCAAAGTTAAGAAATACTCGCCACGCCGGCCGCGTTAACCGGTGGACTACTTAACTAATCGGCATCGCAACTGCCCGGAGCCGTGAGGTTTCGTTTAATAGTTGTTTAAAGGCTACTGCACTCGCGAAGTTTTTAAACAGCTTGTATTTGTCCAGCATGCCGATGCACCGCACGCTATGTTGTGTTCGCGTCCGCGAAATAATGTCCGATTCCGTCCGTTTTTAAGTTGCCGCCATCCCTAGCGGCGTCCTAAGGGTTCGATTTTCTGGTTGAAATGTCCTCAAATACATTTCAAGGACATTGTCATGACGCTACATGCGCTCCCAACCTAGCCAAATCGCTATTGGCCTTCCACGTCGTAAACAAATTTACCTGTTTTCGCCAGCACTTCAGTACGTTTGGCGTTGCGCGCTTCCATTTCCTTGATCGACTGAGCCTGTTTGTTCAGTTCGTTCGGATCGTGTTTAGGATCGTATTTGCTGCCGGCCACTTGCGCCGGATAGCCGGGTTTCGGCTCCCAGCAATTGCCAGCTTCTTTACATTTGGTACCGTCGTAGGCTTTTGCCGCGCCGGACAGTGCTAAAGCCAGCAATACTGTGCCTAACATTACTAGTCTATTCATGTTGATCTCCTCATTAATTTATAGGTAACCCTTTCCTCGTCCTCACGCGCTGCGCGGAAATTCAGGGCGTGGCCGCGCTACGGCAAAATAACCGCCGTAGCGCGGTAAATCAGCGTTCCCATTTACGCCCTCGGGTACGCGGCGCGTGGGAACGGCCTAGCCATTTATTTCAACCAATCGGCTTTCTTCGGATCGCCTTTATAGATGTGGCGAATGAACGCCATGATGTGCAGCATATCGTCGGTGCTGAAGTTGACGTACTGCGGCCCCATCATGCCGTTAGCACCGCCGAACAACAGCTCGAACAAGCCTTGGTCGGTGGAGTTTCTGGGATAGGTCCAGTAGTCGTCCGCCAATCCGGGTCCGAGCTTACCTTCCGCTTCGTGACCATGACAACCGGAACAGCCGGTCATATACAGGCTTTCGCCTTTCTTGATCGCTTCTTCGTCGGAGTTATAGGGGTTTTTACCGGTTTGCATAAATTGCTTAAACTTATCGGTGTGTCCGCCTTTTTTAGCAAAACTCAGGTCCAGCACTTCGCCGGTCAGAGCATGACGCAATGTGATGTCGGCTTGCGCCGTAGAAATGGTCATCACTGTCAGAGTCAGCGCCGCGCCGCTCAAAAGTGTTTTAAATTTCATTATTGATAAATTCCTGTTAGTTCATGGATAGAGCTGCATCGGGTTCGTCCAAAAGCGGGATACCGTCCGCTTCCAGAACATCCTCAATCTCGCTCTGTTGGTCTTTAATGATTTTGTTCAACTGCGACAGCAAGGCGGTATCTCCCTTACGCACGCCAATTGAAGTGCTGTAATGAAAACCGACCTTCTCGCCGTCGGCCCGCTTGTTGTTGTCCGGTATCACCGTCATTGTCAACGGCGTACTGGAGGCTTTGACATAACGCGCCGCCGCCGGCCCCCACAACACCGCTATATCGGCCTTACCGGTCGCCACTTCGTTAACCAGCTTGTCGTTCTCGTACTTGATGTACTGATTACGTCTGGATTTGAAGTCGACCAGTTCCTGTTGGTAATTGAACATATCGTTGTAACGGCCTATCACGCGCAACATGGTTTCCGCCGGCGTGCCGGGTACGAAAGCAATCCGTTGCACTTTGCGTAGCGCTTCGCTATCCCAATTCTGCAAATCGAGATTGTCTTTGCTACGACTGATAAATACGTAACCGGAACGATAGTAAGGTGCCGTAGTGGACAGCCGTGGATCGCCTTGATCGACGCCCATCACTACATCGCACAAACCTTTGTCGACATAATCCCGAATAAAGTAACGCGGATCGGTCCAGGTCACGGTTTCCAATTTGCGACCCAGCTTTTCGGCAACGTATTGCGCCAGCTTGTTTTCGAAGCCGTCGCCGTTTTTATTGGAATAAGGCATTTCGTTTTCGGCCGTGCAGACTTTCAAAGTCGACTGTTCGGCTTGCGCGGAAGCCATGCCCAAGCCCAGCGTTAAAGCGGTAAATATGCGTGTCGTTGTTTTCATGGTTTGGGATTCAACGTAGGGTGGGCAGGCAATGCCCACCGATTCGGTAAACAAGGTGGGCACAATGTGCCCACCCTACAAATGGTGTTCGTTCCGCGTTTACAGCGAGAACACCATCACGCCGCCGCCCATTTGTGTGTAATGCGCCAGTTCCTTGAAAGCGCCTACCGCACCCAGACCAGCTGTCGGATCGGCCAAATCGAATACCAGACCTACGCCGGGCCAACCACCGACACCGTAGTAAATCGCCACATATTGCTTGTTGTTGTGTTTATAGGTAATCGGGTGACCGATAACGCCGGAAGGCAGTTTGAACTTCCACAACTCTTCGCCGGTTTTGGAATGACGGGCCTTGATGTAGCCGTCCAGGGTGCCGTAGAACACCAAGTCGCCGGCTGTTGCGGTCGTACCGCCCCAGACTGCGAATTTCTCCTGCACTTCCCATTCGATTTTGCCGGTCACCGAGTTCATGGCTTTGACTTGACCCAAGGTGCCTTTAGGACCCGGATACATGTTCAAAGTCGCGCCCACGAAGAACTGACCCGCGCGGTATGGCAACATGAACGGTTCCCAGTCCATGCAGATATGGTTGGTGCCCATGAAGAACAATTGTTTGTTCGGATCGTAAGACTCGATACCCTGGTTGTGGTAACCCATCGCCGAAGGACAAATGCCGGTGGCTTGGTGGTCCATGTGTGTGGAATATTCCGGATCGCGAATTGGCAGACCGGTTTTAAGATCGACTTTTTTCACCCAGTTGACGGTATCGTCGATTTTGAATGCATTAACTAAAGTGCCGTTTTCGCGGTTCAAGGTGTAAACCAGACCATTACGATCCGGATGAGTCAGCAGCTTGGTTTTTTTACCATCGACCACTTGTTCGGACAGGCCCATGTAGTTAACACCGGCATAGTCCCACTCGTCGTGCGGGGTTTTTTGGTAACCGAACTTGGCTTCGCCGGTATTGACGTCGCGACCCCAAATGGTCATGGTCCATTTATTGTCGCCTGGACGCATGGTTTCGTTCCAAGGCGCCGGATTACCGGAACCGTAATACAGCATCTCCAGATCGCTGTCATAGGCATACCAGCCCCAGTTAGTACCGCCGCCGATTTTCCAGGCGTCGCCTTCCCAGGTTTTTAAACCCAGACCGAACTGGCCGTAATGCGGGTTGGCACTATTAAAGTCTTTGGACAATTTGATGTCTTCGTCCGGACCGGTCGCATATACCCGCCAAGCTTGTTTACCGTCCTTGATGTTGTAGGCCGTGGCGTAACCGCGCACACCCAGCTCGGCACCCGAAGTACCGACGATGACTTTGTCTTTCACCACGAACGGCGCCACGGTTAACGTCGAACCCATCGCAATGTCGGAGTTTTCCATTTTCCACAGCAGTTCGCCGGTCTTGGCGTTAATCGCCACCACATGACCATCCAGCTGGTTCAGGAAAATAGTAGCGGGATAGTCCTTACCGGCCGGCGCATAGGCCAAACCACGGTTAACCACGTCGCAGCAAGCAACCGCGCGGGCTGCCGGGTTTTGCTTGGGCTTGAATTGCCATAAAATCTTGTCCGGCTCATCCAAGCTGATCGCGAATACATTATTAGGATATGGAGTATGCACGTACATAATGCCATCCACCACCAGCGGACCACCCTCGTGACCGTTCAATACGCCGGTGGAAAACGACCACGCCACTTTCAGGTTTTTGACGTTATTCGCGTTAATATCGATCATTTCGCTGAAATGCGTCGAACCGTAATCCTTGGTCTGCATCACCCAGTTGGTGTTTTGCTTGGATAATTGTTCCAGTTCTTTATTCGCTTGCGCCGATTGCGACACGGACATGGCCGCAGCCGTAACTAATGCCGTGGTCGTAACCTGCTTGGCAAACCGTGAAATTTGCATGAATCCTCCTGTGTTGTTTATTAGGTTGCATGGCTCGGCAAATCGGTTGGTTAGGGGAGCCTTCCGTTAAAAGCTGATACGCCATCGGCATTTCCGAGCAAAATCAATCGCAAACTGCGCTTAATTTTGGCGTCAATCCGTAACGCAAGATTTTGCTTTGCGGCGAAATCTCCTTCACTTTTCACATCAGCAATCTCGATCCAGTCGCACACAATATTGACTTAGACCTACCGGGCCATGCTGCGCAAATGGTAAAGAACGCGACCCGTTCGGCGTTACGGAATAATCCACGAATAGCACAGGAAAACATCGCAAAAAGCATCGGAAGTTTTCCCGCCACCTAAATCCCGAACCGCCAGGGAAAACAGGAAAAGCTCCCATGGTTTACCGGGCCGAAAATCGGCATCATGACAAGGCAAGAAACGTCCGCCGTGGATCGCATCAAACATATCGGCGGGTTTTCTTATCCCTCAAAGCAACAGAGCAGGACACAGAATTAGTGGCGAGCAAAATCAGCGTTTTATTGGTAGACGACCATGCGGTGGTCAGAGCCGGGTATAAGACTTATTTATCGTTGTCGGAACGGATAGGCGACATCTACGAAGCCGATAGAGGCGAAACCGCTTGTCAGGTATATGCCAAGCAAACCCCGGATGTGGTGGTGATGGATTTATCGATGCCCGGCTTGGGCGGTCTGGAATCGGTGCGCCGTTTGTTGAGCCGCTATCCCAACTGCAAGATTTTGGTATTCAGTATTCATAACGAGCTGGTCTATGTGACCAGAGCGATCAAGGCCGGCGCCAAGGGTTATATCACCAAGAATAACGAGCCAGACACATTGGTGACGGCGGTATGTACGCTGGCCGAGGGCGGCACTTATATCGAGCCCGATCTGGCGCAGCAATTGGCGGTTAATATGGCCGTCGGCCAAGATGAAGCCTTTAAAGTGAAATCGCTGTCGCCGCGTGAATTCGATATCTTCTGTTTGTTAGCCAACGGCCTAAGTACGCGCGAGGCCGCGGAAAAGCTATGCTTAAGCTACAAAACCGTCTGCAATCACAGTACCGCGATCAAAGAAAAATTAAGCGTTAAAACCATGTCGGAGCTGACCTTGCTGGCCAGCCGCCAAGGCATCGTCAAAACCAGCACCGAAACCTTGAATATTTCCTGACAACACAAGAGCCGGAGCACTTCGTCGTTCTCTGGAACGAGACCAACCGGATGGGCTGCAAACCCATCCGGTCTGATTTAATTATTTCTCCAACTTCGCTTTCAAGCCATTTAAACCATTCTTGAAAAACTGCGTCATGGCTTTTACCGCCGCCTCGTCGCTTAAATTTTCCGGCGGCGTGTTGCCTGTATCGCCCCGGTAGAAGCGGCTTTTAAACGTTACCACGCTAGTGTCGGCGCTATCGCCTGGCGCCACTTTGACATCGACAGTGTGAGAACTGGTTGGGAAGGCTTTGGGATTTTCGGTTCTCAACCGGTAACTATATTCATGTTCCGGCTCGCTGTAATAATCCAGTTCTTCAACGATGGCTTCGCCATTTTGAAAGGTCAAGGTACGGATGCCGCCCGATTGGTTTTTGCCGTCGCCAACGCTTTTTTGTAGATCGGTTTGCCAATTGGCAATGTCGTCGAAATTTTTCAATTCCGCCCAAACCTTGCTAACCGCTGCATGAATGGCAATCGACTCCTTGGCTTTTTGCGGGGTCGGACCATGCGCCAGAGCCTGCGAAGCAAATAGCGAAAGTCCGATTGAAATAATGATGTGTCGCATGAGCTATACCGAGAGGTAGTGAAAAAGCCGGTATTATCCTTGCCAGCAAGCCATCACCATCGGGAACAATGCCCGAAATAACCAGGGAAAATTCATTTAATCGAGCCCGCCTGCCCTTAGCGTGCCGTCATGCAGCCTTTCAAAAACAGACTAACCGTCTGACGCACCCATTGCTCTATCTCCGCAGCATCCGGGGTCGGCTCCAAC
The DNA here is from genome assembly GCA_964529085.1 of uncultured Methylomonas sp. Lineage (GTDB taxonomy): Bacteria > Pseudomonadota > Gammaproteobacteria > Methylococcales > Methylomonadaceae > Methylomonas. Next base: position 36,707 of record CAZGUM010000010.1, read on the forward strand.
CCTAATTGCAATCGTTGCAGACGCTCGCCGCGCACGGCGCTGATGAATTGATCCGCCAGAAAATGCGGATCTATGTCGGCGATGTAGCCGGCCTGCTGTTGGCGGATAAAAAATTGCTTCAACAGTTCGAGCGTACGCCTTGGTCCTTGTTCGTAAAACTGCGTGGCGAGATCCGGAAACCGCGGCGATTCGCCGATCAAAATCGCCCGCATCCGCAGCACATCCGGCCGGGTAATTTGAAATAGAAATTGCCGGGCAAAACTGAGTAAGGCCTCTTCTAATGGCGAATCGTCGGACAGGCTACCGATAAACTGATCGCTGCACCGCCGTATCAAGGCACCAAACAAACCGGCCTTGCCGCCAAACTGGCTGTAAACCGTACGCAGCGAAACTCTCGCGTCGCGAGCGATGGTTTCCATGCTGAGATTACCGTATCCGTGTTCGAGAAAAAGCTGTAAAGCGGCATCAAGCAATCGATCCCGGCTTAACTGCTCGTCGCCCTTACAGGGACGTCCACATTTAACCATGTTGTTTGCGCTCACAAAATTAATTGACTTGGACAAAGATCATACCCTAGACTAAATGGTAATAGATATTACCATTTTTACTTTAAGACTTTTGAGGCATTACGGAAATGGCGGAAAACACAGGCATCCAGGTGGCAATAACGCAAGCGGTTCCGCATGCGGAAGGAGTCCGTAAAAACGTTCGGCGACACGCCCCAGTAATACGCCTGCTTGGCTTTGCTAGTCTCGGTATCGCTATCCAACTGGGTATGTCAGGTTGCGGCGAATCTGCTAGTACACCGGCCGCGCCACCGCCGGTCAATGTCAAAATCGCCCAAGCGTTGAGTAAAGAAACCACCGAATGGGACGAGTACACCGGCCGCGTGGAAGCCGTCAACGCCGTCGATATCCGCGCCCGCGTTGGAGGTTATCTGGACAAAGTCAATTTCGTCGCCGGCGCCAAAGTCAAAAAAGGCGACCTGTTATTTCAAATCGATCCCAAACCGCTGAAAGCTCAGCTTAACTATGCCGTCGCCGAGTTGGAGCGCGCTAAAACCAAACACGAGTTGGCGAAGAACGATCTGAGCCGTGCCGAGAACCTGTTCAAAGCCAAAGCCATTTCCGCTGAAGAATACGACATGCGCAATAAGGGCCTCCGCGAAGCCGCCGCTGCGGTCGAATCCGCCGAAGCGAATGTCAACACCGCCAAATTGAATCTGGAATACACCGAAATCCGCGCGCCTATCGCCGGCCGCGTTGGCCGCGAACTGATTACCGCCGGCAATCTGGTCAGCGCCGATACCACGCTATTGACCAACATCGTTTCCACCGACCCTGTATATGTGTACGTCGATGCCGACGAACAATCGGTACTCAAATATCGCCGTCATGCGCAACAGCACGGCAAAGGTTCGGCCGACCTGAAAGGTACGCCGGTAGAACTGGCGGTAGCCGACGAAAGCGGCTTTCCACACCAAGGCCAGTTGGATTACATCGCCCCGCGCGAGGATACCGCCACAGGTACGCTGAGCCTGCGCGGGGTATTCGCCAATCCTGACGAATTGCTCAGCCCCGGCTTTTTCGCCCGCTTGCGGGTGCAGGCTTCGGCGTCTTATCCGGCGATGTTATTGCCCGACCGTGCCATCGCCACCGATCAAGCGCAACGCTTTGTCTGGATAATCAATCAGGATAATCAGGCGGAATATCGGCAAGTCACGCCGGGTTCGCGGATCGGCGATATGCGCGTGATCCGCAGCGGGCTGCAGGCCGGCGATTGGGTGGTGGTGGAAGGTTTGCAAAAGCTCAAACCGGGCGCCAAAGTCAATCCGGAACGCATCTCGCTGGCCGATCAAGGAGCGCGCTAAATCATGGATAAATTCAGCCATTTTTTCATCGACCGGCCGATTTTCGCGGCGGTATTGTCGATAATAATCGTGTTGGTCGGCAGTCTGGCGCTGATCGGCCTGCCCATAGCCCAGTATCCGGAAATCGCTCCGCCGACCGTAATGGTCAGCACCAACTATCCCGGTGCTAACGCTAAGGTGGTGGCCGAAACCGTGGCGACGCCAATTGAACAGGAAGTCAACGGCGTCGAAGATATGTTGTACATGTCTTCGCAGTCCACCAATAGCGGCGCGATGGCATTGACCATCACCTTTAAGCCCGGCACCAACCTCGACAAAGCCCAGGTGTTGGTACAAAACCGGGTGGCGCTGGCCGAACCCAAACTACCCGAAGAGGTCAGACGCCAGGGTATCAGCGTGAAAAAGCGCAGCCCGGATTTGAGTCTGGTAGTAAACCTGATCTCGCCGGACAAACGCTACGACAGCGTTTACATGAGCAACTACGCGCTGCTGCAAATCCGCGACACGCTGGCGCGTTTACCCGGCGTCGGCGATATCCTGCTGTTCGGCGCCCGCGACTACAGCATGCGCCTGTGGCTGAATCCGGAAACCATCGCCGCCCGCAATCTGACCGCCGCCGAAGTGGTCAATGCGGTGCGCGAGCAAAACGTGCAAGTGGCGGCCGGCGTGGTCGGACAACAACCGTCGCCGAACAATGCCGAATACCAATACACGGTCAGCACCCTGGGCCGGCTGACCGAACCCGAACAATTCGGCGACATCGTCATTAAACAAGGTGAAAACGGACAGGTCACGCGTCTGAAAGACGTTGCGCGCATTGAGTTGGGCGCGAAAGACTACAACTCCGGCCTATTCCTGGATGGCGAACAGACCGTCGGTCTGGCGATTTTCCAACTGCCGGGCTCCAATGCCATCGACACTAAAAAAGCCGTGGTCGAGGCGATGGAAAAACTCAAGACCCGCTTCCCGGAAGGACTGGATTATGTACTGGTCTACGACACCGTGGTATTCGTGCAGCAGTCCATCGACGCGGTCGTCAAAACCCTATTTGAAGCGCTGTTGCTGGTGGTATTGGTGGTCATCGTGTTCCTGCAAAACTGGCGGGCCACGGTGATTCCGTTGCTGGCGGTGCCGGTATCGTTGATCGGTACTTTCGCAGTGATGTCGGCGCTGGGCATATCCTTAAATACCCTGTCATTGTTTGGTCTGGTATTGGCGATCGGTATCGTGGTGGACGACGCCATCGTCGTGGTGGAAAACGTCGAACGTCATATTGCCGAGGGATTGCATGCCCGGGAAGCCACTAGACTGGCGATGTCGGAAGTAGTCGGTCCGGTGGTCGCGACCGCCTTGGTATTGGCAGCGGTATTCATACCCACGGCCTTCATTACCGGCGTCTCCGGCGCGTTTTACAAGCAGTTTGCGTTGACGATCGCCGTCTCCACCGTCATTTCGGCGTTCAACTCGCTGACGCTGAGTCCGGCTTTATGCGCCCTGTTACTCGACCGCGCCCATGGCGATAAAGACACTTTCACCAAAATCGTGGACCGCTTGTTTGGCTGGTTTTTCGTCAGTTTCAACCGTTTTTTTGATCGATTCAGTACCGGTTATTCGCGCCTGGTCGGCCGCTTGATTCGGATGACCAGTGTGGTGCTTGTGTTATACCTAGTCCTGAACAGTCTGAATTTCCTGGCGTTCGAAAAAGTGCCGACCGGATTTATTCCACAGCAGGACCAAGGCTATCTAGTGCTGTATGCGCAACTGCCCGACGCCGCCTCGCTGGCCCGTACTCAGGACGTGGTGCAGCAAGCCAGCAAAATCATTCTGGAAACCAAGGGCGTACAGCACGTCAACGCCTACGCCGGCTGGTCGATTTTGAGCGGCGCCAATCAGTCCAACGTTGCGACCATGTTTGCCCGCCTGGGCGCATTCGACGATAGGGCCGGCCATCCGGAACTGCATGCCGATCAGGTGATCAAGGACTTGAGTCAACGCCTATCCAGCATTCCCAATGCCCGTATCGCGGTATTTCCGCCGCCGCCGATTCGCGGCATGAGTTCGGTCGGCGGTTTTAAATTGCAGATCGAGGATAGAAACAATGCCGGCATCGACGAATTGCAACGCGTGACCAACGAGATGCTGGGCAAAGCCAATAAACAGCCGGGCCTGGTGGGCTTGTTTACCACCTTCGCATCCGGCGTGCCGCAGCTGTTCGTGGACGTTGATAGAACTCGGGTCAAATCGATGGACGTGCCCTTAAAGGATGTGTTCGATACCTTGCAGATTTATATGGGTTCCTTATACGTCAACGACTTCAATGCCTTTGGCCGCACCTATCAAGTGGTCGCGCAAGCGGACGCCAAATTTAGAATGTTGCCGGGCGACATTAGCGAACTAAAAACCAAAAATCGTCAGGGCGGCATGGTACCGCTGGGCGCGGTCAGCGATGTGAAGGAGATCTCCGGGCCGGATAAGATTACCCGCTACAACATGTATCCAACCGCTGAAATTAACGGCAGCACCCTGCCTGGCGTCAGCTCGGGTCAAGCCATCAGCACCATGGACAAATTGCTGTCCGCCGAATTGCCGCCGGGATTCGATTTTGAATGGACCGAGCTAAGCCTGCAGCAAGTCTTGGCCGGCAACGTGGCGATGCTGGTTTTTCCACTCAGCGTCATCTTTGTATTTCTGGCGCTTGCCGCCCAATACGAAAGCTGGGCATTGCCGTTCGCGGTGATTCTGATCGTACCCATGTGCATTTTGTCGTCGATGACCGGCGTCTGGTTAAGCCATATGGATAACAATATTTTCACGCAGGTCGGTTTTATCGTCCTGGTTGGGCTAGCCAGCAAAAACGCGATCTTGATCGTCGAATTCGCCAAGCAGCGCCAGGAAAGCGGCCTGAACCGTTTCGAAGCCGCCGTGGAAGCCTCGCGCATCCGTTTGCGGCCCATTCTGATGACCTCGTTCGCCTTCATCATGGGCGTGTTTCCGCTCGTCGTCGCCCAGGGCGCCGGCGCCGAATCCAGGCGCTTGCTGGGTACGGCGGTATTCAGCGGCATGATCGGGGTTACCCTTTTCGGTCTATTACTGACGCCTGTCTTTTATGTCGTGGTACAGAGCGTGGCCCAGCGCTGGCGCCCTCAGCGCAGACAGCCCGACCTAGCTCATCATCAACCCTCAACGGATGCATCGCAATGATTCGGCCATTAACAAGACGCCAACCCCGGCAGCGCGCTGCCTATACCGTTTTCGGCTTAATGTTGCTGAGCGGCTGTGCGGTAGGCCCGGATTACGAATTGCCGGCCACCGCCGATTTGCCGGCGAGTTTTGCCAATGCCAAACCTGCCGAATTCTCGGACCGCGATATCGAAGTTCAGTGGTGGAAACTATTCAACGATCCGCAACTGAGCAACTTGATCGATAGTACGATAAGCCATAACTACGAGCTGAAAGTCGCCCGCGCCAACCTGTCCGAAGCGCGCGCCCTCTACCTGGAAACCGGTTTGAATCTGTTGCCGACCGTGACCTCGCATGCCAATTACACCGAGCAGAAACGCAGTACCGGCTCATTCAATAACCGCACCGGAGTTTTTCCGCGCGAATTGAAGCTCTACAACACCGGTTTCGACGCGTCCTGGGAAATCGATTTCTTCGGTCGCGTGCGCCGCAATGTCGAAGCCAGCAACGACGAGGTCGAAGCGCAAGAAGCCAGTCTGCGCGACATCGGCGTCAGCCTGATTGCCGAAGCCGCCCGGAATTATTTCGAATTGCGCGGTTTGCAAAACCAATTGGCCGTCGCCCAAAAAAATGCCGACAACCAGGCTCAAACCCTGGATATGACCCGCGTCAAACTGGAAAACGGCCGCGGCACCGAGTTGGACACCTCCAGAGCATTGGCGCAACTGGAAAGCACCAAGGCCAGCATTCCGCGCCTGGAAAGCGCGATAGCGCAAGCCATCCATCGACTCAGCGTATTAACCGGGCAAATGCCGGATGCGTTGACCGGCACTTTGGCGCAGTCCGCGCCGCTGCCGAAAGCGCCGAATGCTATCCAGATCGGTAGCCCGGAACAACTGTTACGCCGGCGTCCGGATATCCGTATCGCCGAACGCAGTCTGGCCGCCGCGACCGCGAGAATAGGCGTCGCCACCGCGGACCTGTTTCCGCGCGTGACTTTTGTCGGCAGTCTGTCTCTAGAAGCCAGCACCCTATCCGGCATCGTTGCACCGGGATCGGAATCGTATTCGGTAGGCCCGAAAATCAGCTGGGCGGCATTTGATTTGGGCCGGGTTTACGCCCGTATCAAAGCCGCCGACGCCCGCGCCGAAGCCAGCCTGGCGCAGTACGAACAAACCGTGCTGACCGCCTTGGAAGAAACCGAAAACGCGTTAGTCAACTATCGCCAAGAGCGCGCCCGCCGCAGCTCTTTGCTGGCGGCGGCTCAGGCCAGCGAAAAGGCAACCGAATTGGCGCATCTGCGTTACCGGGAAGGCGTATCCGACTTCCTCACCGTGCTGGACAGCGAACTGCGGCTATTGCAGGATCAAAGCCAATTGGCGCAAAGCGAAACTGCCACGGCTACTGCGTTGACCGCTGTTTACAAGGCTTTGGGTGGGGGTTGGGTGGAGTCATCCGAAACACCGGGCAAGCTGGAAACCAGTCTTATCCAATAGACTCTTACGACCCACAGACGATGATGACCGGCATTTTGCCGATTTACGTGAACGGGTATATTGAGGACTGTAGGATGGGTAGAGCAACGCGAAACCCATAGACTTCAATCGCAAGATGGGTTTGCAGTGGTAGGCTGGGTTGAAAGACAATGAAACCCAGCTTGGAAATGCTTGATTTTCTAAGCCCAAGAGCTGTTTGCATATAAAGGAATCGAATTATTAAAGCCCATTGCTGGGTTTCGCGTTGCTCTACCCAGCCTACGGCCCTAGGTATCATCCTGCCGAGCACCACGAATAATCGAGTGCATTTGCTCGGCTTCAAAATGTCGGGTAATTAGATTGATCAAGGCACTCTTGTTCTGACGTTTAGATGCAGCGATTCCCAAACGCTTGGCAAGTTCTAACAAATTAGAAACGGTAAATCCTTCATACTCAGATGCTAGAAATGCCTCGATCTCGGCTGGGGATTTGTCAACCAGTTGATTCTCGACATTGACCGGTAGCGGGCGCGCCATTCTAGTGGATTCCTTTCTGGGCGGTTGCTTTTCAGATTCTGGGCCGATTTTGCTGAACACTGGCCGAATAATACTTATAAAGGACTCATCTAATTCTGTATCTGGAAGCTGTCGAAGCAGCTTTGTTAGTAGTTCCAACTGTTGGGCGAACTCGTGTATTTTCATGATGTCGCTGCCTATACGATGCGATTGCAAAATTCATCAATTACGCGCTCGAGATAGCGCGCTTGTTTCTCAGCATTCTGCTGTGAACGCGGTAAATCCCGATACGCAAAAACTGGAAGATTCGCTTGTGCAGCCGCAGACATACCATCGCCATCGGTAACGTAGTTTTCGAAAACTGCGTTCGGGCCGAGTTGAGTTTTGGTTGTATTAATGATTTGCTGGTGTCCATCCTTCGGCCCACCACCGTACTCGTCCACCATGTTAAAGATGATTCCGCCAAACTTTGTATTGGTATATGCGCCCGCTAGGCCGGCATAGGACCACATTGACAAATAGTCTTGGTTGAATTGATCCATATACTTAGTGATCAATGAAATACCGACCGTCGATAGGAAATCAGGAATTGCCGGAACTACGTAATAGTCACTAGCAAAAAATGCGTTCTGGGTTACCAGATTAACGTTCGGAGGGCAGTCTAAAAGGACATAGTCATAGTCATCGGCAACCGAGTCGATGATGTTCTTGATGACTGATAACTTTTCGATTTCGAAGCGTGTCTCTTCCCGATGATCTTTGCCAGAGCGCTTTTCTCGGGCTAATTTCATATCAAGAAGGGTCAATTCCTGGTGCGAAAGAATAATACCAACTTGAGTGAATATACTTCCGGCACGGGCGCGAACCCGCTTCTCAAGAATTACTTCCTTGGGCTCCAAAGAAGCGCGATCGAAGTATGCATCAAAAACCGATTTGAGCGTAGCGCCGTTTTTTTTGTACGTATGGTCAACATACGGTGCTAAACCTACCGCCAAGAAGGAGAGATTGCACTGCGCGTCAAGGTCGATCAGCAGCACTCGTTTGCTGTGTTGCAATGCGATACCAGCGGCAAGGTGTAAAGTTAGCGATGTCTTTCGAGGGTGTAAGAATTTTTGTGTAAACGGTCATTAGGCAGGACACTGCCCTTACTT
>CAZGUM010000011.1:0-8770 GCA_964529085.1 uncultured Methylomonas sp.
TTTTCCTGCTGGGATGCTCGAAAAAATCTTTCGGCAAAAATAGCGACTCCCCGGCTAACGTTGCGTTTGAGAGCCCGGTAGGTCAGTGTTCGCGATAGCGTTCCCTGACAACATGGCTCGATTTGTCACGCAGCCGCTCGGCAACTGCTCCTGCGTTGCCCTACCTCCTGTATCCAACAGTCGTATCGCGCCAACGTGACCTACGAAACTATCCGGGTATCTGATTACCCGATTTAGACGAATTTGTCTCAACTAACCGGTCATCGCGTTCACGTATCAGCCAATACGTTACACCCAGCACCAACGTCACCGCCGCCAGGGCCAATAATATGTCGGCGGAAGTTTTGCCGAGATCCAGTACGATAAATTTGCGCGCCAACGCCAGCAGCGCGATCAAGAGTACAACCTTGGTTTGGATGACGCTTTGCTCGCGAGTGACGACATATTGCAGAGTGTGATTAAACTCCAGCGCAATCAGCAAGGTCATGATTTCGCCGAACACCTGTTGAAATATTTCGTGGTCTAAGGGATTCAAGGCATCGAACACCAATCCGCCGATGACATCGACGAATAATCTGAACAATGCGACGCTGACGACCAACATCACCAAAAAAGTCAGCGCAAACGCGACGCTGCTTTCGAAGCGTTGATAAAACGTCAATGCATTCCAATCCTTACTAAAAATTCGCCATCTGGATATTTTATTGTTCATACCATTTACTCCGTGATCTTCAAAAGATAAATGCAGTATATGAATATGCGCGAAAGTGGTTGCCGAGAGGTAGAATTTCAATAGTTCCGCCGTATCGGTTTTAGTTGCTAGTGGAATTAGGCATTATGGCGGGAAGCATTTAACCGATTTGGGTCAAAACAGATGAATAAACAGAGCAAAAACGCTGAATCGCTTTTAACAACCTGTAAAGGGGGTTATCTGTATCGGCATTGCAAATTAACCGGGTCCTTGCTTTTGGCGCTCGGTTTCGCAATATTGCCAAGTTTGAGCTACGCCGATTTTGTGACCCATCCGCTAACCGACGCGCCGTCTCCAAAGCCATCGGAACCTGCAGCGCCGTCGGTGCCGGAAGCCGCCGAGACTAATCAGTCCAACCAACCGGAGATTGACTTTAACGAGCAATTCGGCGAGAAGAAATTGGGCACTTGCAGCATGAAATACAAGCTGGAGGGCTTTTCGCTGGCTTATAAACAATACGACGGTACCGGGGAAATCACTTGCCGCAACGGCCAAAAAGCCTTGGTCTCGCTATCTTCAAAAAGCATCGGTTTTACAATCGGTTATTCGGTCATAGAAGGCGAAGCCTATTTTACCGACGTTAAATATATCAGCGAGCTATTTGGCGATTATGTTTCGCTGGGCAATCACTTTGGATTTAAAAACTCGGTGGATAGGCAAGTATTGACTCGCGGCGAAATTTCCTTGGTTATGCTGGGCAGAGGAAAGGGGTTTGATATCGGCTTTACGATTGGGGATTTGTCAATCAAGCAACGTACCCGCTAATTTAAAAAAAGAGATTCAGATGGAAACTGGAATATCGCTGCTGCTGATAGCAATACCTTTGGCAGCTTTGCTCGGCTACGCGGTTTGCGCTTGGCTGAGCGGTAAGCGGCATCGCGCGTTGCAAAGTCAGTTGGAGCAGCAACAACAGCAACTTCAACAACAGGCAGTCAAATTGGCGGTGGCCGAGGAGCGGGTTTTGCTGTTGGCGCAAAAAGAATCCGAGTTGCAAGCACTGCAACAGCAACTGTTGGATTTAAAGACCGAAAACGCCGACCTTAATGCTCGTCAGCAAGAACAACATAAAAGCAATGCCGAAAAAATCCGTCTACTGCAAGATGCGGAAAATCAGTTAAAAACCCAGTTCGAGAATCTGGCGCATAAAATCTTCGAAGAACGCGGCAAGCAGTTTACCGAACACAATAAGGTCAGCATCGAAAACCTGGTCGCACCGTTGAAGGAGCAACTCGGCGAATTCAAAAATCGCGTCGAAAGCGTTTACGACAACGAAACCAAGGATCGTATTAGCTTACGCGAGGAAATCGTATCGCTGCGCCGCGATACCGCCAAAATGAATCAGGAAGCGCTCAATTTAACTCGCGCCCTAAAAGGTGATCATAAAACCCAAGGCAATTGGGGCGAGATGATTCTGGAGAAGGTGCTGGAACAATCCGGCCTGCGCAAAGGCATCGAATACGAAACCCAAGGCGCATTTCGCGACGAAGACAATCGCTTGTTTAAACCCGATGTGATCGTGCGTTTGCCGGAGAGCAAGGATGTGATTATCGATTCCAAAGTCTCTCTGCTGGCTTATGAGCGCTATTGCTCGGCGGAAGACGATAACCAACGCATCGAAGCTTTGAAACAACATACCGAAGCAGTGCGCAATCACATCAAAGGTTTAAGCAACAAAGACTACTCAAGTTTGAAAGGTGTACGGTCACTGGACTTTGTGTTGCTGTTTATGCCGATCGAAGCGGCTTTCATGGCCGCTTTCCAAGCCGATGAAAAATTGTTTAACGACGCCTTCGAGCACAAAATAGTCGTCGTTACACCGACAACGCTATTGGCAACCTTGCGTACCGTACAAAACATCTGGCGTTACGAGCAGCAAAACGAAAATGCACGATTGATTGCCGACAAGGCCGGCAGTTTGTACGACAAGATCAGAGGTTTTGTCGAGGATATCGAAAGATTGGGCAATCAACTCAATACAGTACAGAAAACCTACGACGGTATCGTCAACAAACTCAGCATCGGTAGCGGCAACTTGTTGCGACAAGCCAGCGTTTTAGAAGAGTTGGGGGTTAAGGTGAAAAAGAAGCTACCGAAGAGCCTCACCGAGCAAATGCAATCGGAAGATTAGCGTTAACCAGATCCGGCTAAGCCGCGTTATTCGCCTATCATGGTCGCAATAATAATAATAACTTTATAAATATCTTTAGATTATTATTACTACTAAGGCTGAAAAATCTGTGGAAAACGCTGTTTATTAATTTTAATTCAAAGTCTTATTGAAAATTAACGCTGTTATGCGTGAGGCTTTTTGCCTGTTTACAGACTGGGGATAACTCAAATCCGGTTTTTTGCAGACAACTTATCCACAAATTCCAAGCCGATCGACCAACAAGTTTTCAACAGAAACCGGTTTCTTGGACAGGCTTTTTTCCGGTGACACTCTCAACAGCTAAAAGGATAAGTGCCCGTCTGCAAGCCCTGGATAGCGACGATCAGCTAGACTAAGCTGCAAACGCAGTACGCCGCCTTTGCCAAGTTTGTGATGCCGATGATAGGTGGTAGCATGCGGCGAGTTGAATCGCCTTGTATCCAAAGCCTAGCGGAGGCCGCCTCTATGAATCCAATCAATGCCGATGTTTTTAGTCAGCTGCATATCGACATCGCCCGCAATTCCACTGACGATTTCAATCTGTTTCACGATAGCCGGAAGTGGCAAAACATTCACGGCAATCCATATAGCGGCCCGATTACTCTGGGATTTCAATTGGAGTCTTTGATAGAAGGCAAGATTACCGACTATCGCCGGCAACGTGACGAAGAAAAATTGCTAGTTGAACACGGATTGAACTTCAGCAATTATCAATTTACCTTTGCCAATGCCATCAAGCCTGATCAGACTATAGAAGTGGATATCAAGGAATCGGTATTTAAGCACGAGCCCTCGCCCAGCCTAAGTAATCGGATCATCGTCAAGGCCGACGGTAAACTGGCTTTGAGCGGCTCAAAAAAAGAAACCGTGGAGCCAATTTTTTTGGGCCAGCCGGATTTGTCTCGCGTCGGCGAATTGAAAATCCAGCCCGACCGCTGTTTTCTACACAACGGCTATTTTTTAAAGCGTAAATTCATGATGACCAGCAATGCCAAGAATTTTCTATGTGCGTCGTTACGCGATCAAACCCAATATTTTGATGAATTGCAGGATAAAGTGATTTTTCCGGAGATGTTTCCCTGCGCTTTACTCTCCAGTGCACTATTGGAAAAAGCCTTGAAATGGCTGCACGATTTCGAGCGCAACCCCATGGTTTATACTTCGCATAAAATTTCTGTCGACAGACAGTATTTGGCGCAATTGAAAAGTAACGATGCGTTGCATATTTTGATCAAACCGGCGGAAAACTCCGCCGCGCACGATTTCGGCGATTTGCACGCCACGCCGCTGGATTATGAGTGTTATGGTTTGATTAACAACAATAATGCCTTGCTGTTTAGAGCATTGATTTCGCTGGTGCCTTTGGAGTTGATCCGTAAGGCGATGACATAATTGCCGTAGGGTTAAATTGTGTCTGTATTCGAGGAGATAAAATGAAATATTTGCTGTTGATATTGCCGTTGCTGCTGACAGCCTGCGAGAAATCCGCGCCAACCGCGCCTGCTCCGCGTCCGGCTCTAGTGGTGACGGTTGGCGAACAGACTGCGGCGGCGCCCACTATCCTGGTCGGCGAAATACGCTCACGCTATGAAAGCGCCCAAGGGTTTCGTATCAACGGCAAAATTATCGAACGGAATGTCGATTTGGGGGCTGTCGTGGTAAAAGGCCATCTGTTGGCGAAGCTGGATAGCATCGATACCGGTTTATCGACTCAGGCTGCCCAAGCCGAAGTGCGCGCGGCGGAAGCGGATCTGGCATTGGCGCAAGCCGAGTTGGATAGGCAACGCCAACTGCACGCCAGCAAGTTCATTTCCAATCAAGCTTTGGATATACAGGAAGCTCAATTTACTGCCGCCGCCGCGAGAGTCAAACAAACTAAAGCCCAGGCCGCCGTCACCGGTAATCAGTCGCGCTACACGCATTTATTGGCGGAACGGGATGGTGTGGTGACCGATATTCACGCTGAACCCGGTCAAGTGGTGGCGGCCGGCGAGGCTATTGTTCGTATTGCGGTACCGGACAATAAAGAAGTGGAGATAGCGGTACCGGAGTCGCGGATGATTGGTATCGCGGTGGATGTGCCGGCCGAAATCCGCTTATGGGCCAATCCGAAAAAAGTATATCAAGGTAAGGTGCGGGAGGTGGCTCCCGCGGCCGACAGCACTACGCGTACTTTTCAAGTAAGGGTGGCTTTGCAGGATGCCGATGACTCGGTGAGGCTGGGCATGACGGCCGGCGTCTCTTTTTATCATCAAAACAGCACCGATTTTCTCTTGCCGACATCGGCATTAACGCAACGCGATGGGCAGACCGTGGTGTGGGTGGTCAATTCCGGCACAGGCGAGGTTCAGCCAAGAGCGGTGCAAGCCGGCGCTTTTCGCGAAGATGGCGTGTTGATCAATCAGGGCTTACAAAGCGGCGAGCAGGTGGTCGTGGTGGGGGTTCAGACTCTGGTACCAGGTCAGATCGTGCGGGCGACCCCATTGCGGAGCCGGCCATGAAATCGGGTTTCAACCTGTCCGAGTGGTCTTTGCGGCACCCGGCATTGGTGCTGTATGCAATGATAACGCTGACCTTGGTCGGCATGTTTTCTTATACGCGTTTGGGTCAATCCGAAGATCCGCCGTTTACTTTTAAAATCATGGTTATCCGAACCGGTTGGGCGGGTGCGAGCGCTCAGGAAGTGGAGCGGCAAATAACCGATAAATTGGAAAAAAAACTGCAGGAAGTACCCTGGTTGGACTATCTGCGCAGTTATTCCCGACCCGGCGAGTCTTTAATCTTTCTTGCGGCTAAGGACTCCACGCCCGCGGATCAAGTCCCCGACGTTTTTTATCAAGCCCGCAAAAAAGTCGGCGATATCGCTTATACCCTGCCAACGGGTATCGAAGGGCCTACTTTTAATGACGAGTTTGGCGACGTGTACGGCAATCTGTATGCATTGACCGGCGACGGCTACGATTATGCGGACTTGAAACGCTATGCGGAAATAGTCCGGGGTGAGCTGTTGCGGGTAAACGATGTCGCCAAGGTCGATTTCTTCGGCGAACAGAAGCAACGCATTTATATCGATCTGTCTAATGCCAAGCTGGCAACTTTGGGTATAGATACCGGCACTTTGCTGCATACGCTGCAAGCGCAAAATTTGGTAACCGGCAGCGGTAACTTCGATGCCGTTGACGAACATATCCGGATTGAAGTATCCGGTCGCTACGACAGACTGGAACAATTGCGCGATGTGCGTTTGCGAGCCAATAACAACGAATTCAGACTTGGCGATGTCGCAAAAATCAGCCGGGGTTTTGAAGATCCGCCCAAGGACAGGGTCCGCTTTCAAGGGCGCGAGGCGTTGTTGATCGGCGTCTCAATGCGAAAAGGCGGGGATATTGTTAAATTGGGCCGCGATTTGAATTCGGCGGTGACTGCCACGCAAACGCAATTGCCTGTCGGTTTGGAATTGCATACCGTTTCGTCGCAGCCTAAGGCCGTACAGCGTTCAGTCAACGAGTTCGCCAAATCCTTGACCGAAGCAGTGGTGATCGTGTTAGGCGTTAGCCTATTGTCGCTGGGACTACGTACCGGAATCGTGGTGGCTATCAGTATCCCTGTCGTGCTGGCCGTTACCTTTTGGATCATGCATCTCTTTGGCGTCGGTTTACACAAGATTTCCTTGGGTGCGCTGATTTTGGCGCTCGGCTTGCTCGTGGACGATGCGATTATCGCCGTGGAAATGATGGCGTCGAAAATGGAACAAGGTTGGGATCGAACGCGCTCCGCAGCGTTTGCCTATACTTCGACTGCAATGCCGATGTTAAGCGGTACATTGGTTACCGCGGCCGGATTTTTACCGATCGCCACGGCCGAGTCTTCGACAGGCGAATACACCCGCTCTATATTTCAAGTAGTGGTAATAGCGTTGTTGGTGTCCTGGTTGGCAGCGGTAATATTCGTACCTTATTTGGGTTATAGGCTATTGCCCGATCTTAGCAAGGGTGAGGTTCAGGCCTCTGCTTTGGCGCGATTTTGGGCAAGGTTACGGAACAAGCCGCAGCCCGAAAACACCAAAAACCATGCTCACGATTTGTACCAGACACCGTTTTATGTCCGCTTCCGACGACTGGTTGGGGCCTGCGTCACGCATCGTTGGTTGGTGATTTTGTTGACGGTGGCGATGTTCGCTGCCTCTATTTTTGCGTTTAAATTTGTCCAGCAACAGTTCTTTCCCGACTCAACCCGTCCGGAACTGATCGTTGACTTGCGTTTGGCCGAGGGTGTTTCTTATGCGGCTACCGAATCCGAAGTCAAGAAACTCGAGGCTTGGCTGGATAAACAAAGCGGAATAGACAATTATGTGGCCTATGTCGGCAATGGTAGTCCACGCTTCTATTTACCGTTGGATCAGCAATTGCCGCAGCGGAGTTTTGCGCAGTTTGTAATCTTGACCAACGGTGCTAAGGAACGAGAACAGCTGCGCAGTAAAGTGATTTCATTATTCGAGCAGGATTTTCCAAGCCTGCGCGGCAGCGTGTTGCGGCTGGAAAACGGTCCGCCGGTTGGCTTTCCGGTGCAATTTCGCGTGTCGGGCCCGGACGTATTGAACTTACGCGGCATTGCCCGCCAAGTGGCCGATGTCATGCGCACCAATCCTCAGCTTTCCAATGTGCAGTTGGATTGGGAAGAGCCCGTTAAAGTTGTGCGTGTGAATGTCGAGCAATCCAAGGCCAGATTATTGGGAATCGGCTCGAATGATATCGCCAACATGATAAACGGCGCGCTCCAGGGCTTATATATTACCGAGTTTCGCGAAGGTATCGAGCGCATAGACTTATTGGTGCGCGGCGCGGAATCCGAACGCAAGCACTTATCGCATTTACAAAATTTGATGATACCTATTCCTGGGGGACGTAGCGTCCCGTTGTCGCAAATTGCCGAATTGGATTACGGTTTCGAGGAAGGCCTGATATGGCGGCGCAACCGTATCCCAACCGTCACGGTGCGGGCGAATCTGTATGGCGATATGCAAGCGCCGATGGTGTCTGCTCAAATAGAGGAAAAACTGGCCGATATCAAGCGCCAATTACCTACCGGGTATCGTTTGGAAACGGGCGGCGCGGTTGAAGAATCGGCTAAGGGCGGGGAATCGGTTGCGGCCGGCATGCCGTTGTTTTTCCTGACCGTATTGACGGTACTGATGATTCAATTACAAAGTTTTTCGCGGATGGCGCTGGTGTTGTTGACTGCGCCGCTCGGTTTGATTGGCGTTACCTTGTTTTTGCTGATTTTTCATCAACCGTTCGGGTTTGTTGCGATGCTGGGTACGATTGCGCTATCGGGAATGATCATGCGTAACTCGGTGATTTTGGTCGATCAGATTGATCAGGATAAGCAGGCCGGACGGTCCGATTTCGATGCGATAGTCGATTCCACCGTGCGCCGTTTCCGACCTATCGTACTGACTGCCGCTGCGGCGATATTGGCTATGATTCCTCTAACGCAGAGCGCTTTTTTCGGGCCCATGGCGGTAGCGATTATGGGCGGATTAACCGTCGCGACTTTGTTAACCTTACTATTTTTGCCAGCCTTGTACGCAGCTTGGTTTAAAGTCGCCCGTTAAATTTAAGTACTCAACAGAGTCTGCGATTTGACTCTGTTGCCCACGCATCGATTCGGGTCCGATCAGTCTTGTATATCTCCCCTTTAGTTGCACGGAGCTCCGCATCGCGTTGGGATGCCGATGCTTGTATCTAATAATTGAATATTTATATGCCTTTTAATCATTAAATTGCCGACTGACCATGCTGGCATAATAGAATCATTTATCTGATTCTACGAAGTAAAAGGTAATTTGTTATGAATTTAATGTATACGGC
>CAZGUM010000011.1:8870-19544 GCA_964529085.1 uncultured Methylomonas sp.
TTTATCTGATTCTACGAAGTAAAAGGTAATTTGTTATGAATTTAATGTATACGGCATCCGGTTTTGTCGTGGGTATGCTGGTGGGTGTCACGGGTGTCGGCGGCGGTTCGCTGATGACGCCGCTGCTGGTGTTTTTGTTCGGCTTTAAACCGGCAGTCGCGGTAGGTACGGATTTACTGTATGCATCGATCACGAAAACCGCCGGGGTGTTCGTCCATCACGGCAAACACGGGTCGGTGGACTGGAAGATCGTCGGCTGGTTGGCGCTGGGTAGTTTGCCGTTTGCCGGCATAACGCTTTATGTATTGAGAAATCTGATGGCGGTTGGTAAGGAAGTGACCGGCGCAATTACCTTTACGCTGGGCGTCGCGTTATTACTGACCGCTTTTGCGCTACTGGTACGCAGTATTTTGTTGCGCAAGGCTGCCAAGGCGCAGTTGTTAGATGACGATCACAGCAACCAGGAAAATAGCGGCCGCTTTTCGCCGCGATGGGAAAAAGTGGCGACCATTGTTACCGGTGCCGTGTTAGGGGTATTGGTTACATTGTCCTCGGTTGGAGCGGGTGCGCTAGGTACTGTCGCCTTATTGTTTCTCTATCCCAGAATGACGACGCTAAAAATTGTCGGCACCGATTTGGCGCATGCGATTCCTTTAACCGCCGTGGCCGGCTTGGGACATTTGAGTCTGGGAAATTTCGATCTTGATTTGTTGATCAGTTTGTTGCTGGGGTCGGTGCCGGGGATCTGGATCGGCAGTCATTTGAGCGCCAAGATTCCGGAATATTTCTTACGTCCGGTGTTGGCAACCTTGCTGCTGGTGATAGGTGTTAAGTTCGTATTGCAATAGAACCGTGTTTAGCGGCTTGGGTTGAAGAAACCGTTCTCGGCAATGACGAGAACGGTTTTTTTTACTTTGACTATTTCGGCGCGCGTTTGCGTTCGTTTTCAGTCAATAATATTTTACGTAGACGAATTGATTTCGGCGTCACTTCGACCAGTTCATCATCGCTGATAAATTCCAAAGCTTGTTCCAGCGTCATTTTTTGAATTTTGGCGCAGGTCAAGCTGTCGTCGGTACCCGCGGCACGAATGTTGGTTAAAGGTTTTGGTTTGGTTGGGTTAACCACTAAATCACTGCTGCGTGAATGGATGCCGACTAGTTGGCCTTCGTAGATTTCATCACCATTAACCACTAACAACTCGCCGCGTGCTTGCAGCGGATACAGCGAATAATCGACCGCTTTACCTTTGGCCATGGAAATCAACACGCCACGCACGCGACTGCCGACCGCGCCTTCTTTCACTGGACCATAATGGTCGAAGACGTGATAGAACAAGCCTGATCCTGAGGTTGCGGTCAGGAACTCGGTCTGGAAGCCCAATAAGCCGCGTGAAGGCACCACATATTCCAAGCGAATACGACCTTTACCATCGGGTACCATGTCTTTCAGGTCGCCTTTACGCTCGCCCAATTTTTCCATGATAGTGCCTTGATGTTGCTCTTCCACTTCAATCGTGACGTTTTCAAATGGTTCTTGTTTGACGCCATCGATTTCTTTAATGATAACTTGCGGGCGCGATACGCCGAGCTCGAAGCCCTCGCGGCGCATATTTTCGATCAAGACCGATAAATGCAATTCGCCGCGACCGGACACTTTAAACTTATCCGGATCGTCGGTGGTTTCAACACGCAAAGCGACGTTGTGCTGCAACTCTTTTTGTAAACGGTCGTAGATTTGGCGGGTGGTAATGAATTTACCTTCTCGGCCGGCAAATGGTGAGTTATTGACTTGGAAAGTCATGCTGACAGTCGGCTCGTCAACCGATAGCGGCGGTAAGGCAACAACGTTATTAGGGTCGCATAAGGTTTCCGAAATTTTCAGGTTTTCAATCCCGCAGAAAGCAATAATGTCGCCGGCTTGCGCTGTTTCAACTTCAATGCGGTCCAAACCATGGAAACCGTAAAGTTTCAACATGCGGCCACTGCGGGTTTTGCCTTCGTTATCCACGATGGTTAACGGCATATTGCGGGTCACTTTACCGTGCTGAATACGACCGATACCGATAACACCGACATAGGAGTTGTAATCCAAGCTGATGACCTGCATTTGGAAGGGCGCATCAATCTCAACGGGTGGCGGTGCAACTTTATCGACAATCGTTTGAAACAGCGGTGTCATATCGCCACCGGAAACATCGGCTTCCAGTCCGGCAAATCCATTTAACGCCGAAGCATAAACAATCGGGAAATCCAGTTGCTCATCGGTTGCACCCAAGTTATCGAACAAATCGAAAGTCTGATCCACTACCCAATCAGGGCGGGCGCCAGGACGGTCTACTTTATTAATCACGACGATGGGTTTTAAACCCAAGGCAAAAGCTTTTTTTGTTACAAAACGGGTTTGCGGCATCGGGCCATCGACAGCATCAACCAATAACAAAACCGAATCTACCATCGACAATACCCGCTCGACTTCACCGCCGAAGTCGGCGTGACCGGGGGTGTCGACGATGTTGATGTGATAGCCGTTCCAGTCGATCGCGGTGTTCTTCGCCAAAATGGTAATGCCACGCTCTTTTTCAAGGGCGTTAGAGTCCATCACCCGTTCATCGACTTTGGTGTGGGCATCGAACGTGCCGGATTGTTGCAGGAGCTGATCGACCAATGTGGTTTTGCCATGGTCGACGTGGGCGATGATCGCGATGTTTCTGAGTTTTTCTATCACAATAATTTACTAGATGATTTTTTAAGGAACAGATAGGCCGGGTCGATTCTGCGAAGCGGCTAGGTTTAGTAACGGCTTACGGACTTGCGTGAGCCGATTAGTGAGGGGTTAACTTTGCTGCCAGGGCAAGCCATGGAAACGCCAGCCGCCGAGATTGCCGCGATGTTTGTTGTCATCCAGCGGGCCTTCGAAGCCTTCCAAAATGTTGATCAGGTGTTCATAACCAGCGGCTTCCAAGGCTTTGGCAGCGTCTACAGAGCGTTGTCCGCTGCGGCATAACAACAAAACTGGCGCCGATTTGTCGGGCGCATGCTGCCGCACTTGATCGACGAAACCGTTGTTTAATTGCATACCGGGAAACTCTTTCCAGGCAATATGAATTGCTTTGGGCGGGTGGCCGATAAAGCTGTGCTCGATGGCGGTTCTGACATCGATGAGTACGGCAGCCGGATTATCTTGTAATACAGCCCAGGATTGTTTGGGGTCTAGATTTTCTATCATTAATTTACCGCTTCATTTTTGCCCGATAAAACAGGCTTCGTTTCTATTGCCGAATCGCACATCGCCGAGTTTTGCGTATTCCTGGTAAAAAACCACGTTTAGAGGTTTGAACAGCCGCAATAATTCGTTGCTTGCCAGTAAGTAATCGGGATTGTTGGGGCCTTGTTGGTCAAGTTTGTTGCGGGTAAATGTTTGATAAAACAGCAGGCCGCCCGGTTTCAAGGCTGCCATTATCGCATTACACAGGGTTCGGTCAAGAAAACGACAGATGACAATCACATCGTAAGTCTGCAGCGGTAGCGTTTCGGTACCGATAAAACATTGGTGGGTAGTGATATGTAAGTCTTTATCGATGGCCGTTTGCTGCAGGATTTGTAGGGCGACGGCGGAAATATCCCAGGCGTCGACCTGCAAACCGCATTCAGCTAGGAATAATGCGTTACGTCCTTGTCCGCAGGCTAAATCCAGCGCCCTACCGGAATTGGGTAACAGGTATCGATGTTGGGTCAGAACTTCGGCTACCGTAGCCGGCGCTTCAGCTTTACTATAAATGCCATCCCATTTTCGTTGCAGATCGATCATGGATTCATGCCGATACGATGCGGCAGCCAGGCTTGGATAAATTCCAAAAACGAACGTACTTTGGCCGACATATATTTACGGTGCGGGTAAACGGCATATATTTCCAATGGCGAGATACCGTATTGCTCCATCACCACTTGCAAACGGCCTTGTTCAATATCGCGACCAACTATGTAACGCGGCAACATGATCAGGCCCAAACCGTTGACCGCGGCATTACGAATCGGGTCAGCCATATTGGCCTGCATCCTGCCGGTGACCGTGACGGTGCGCTCGCCGAGGATGCCCTTGAAGCGCCATTTATTGCGCGGCGGTATGGCCCAGTTGATCAGGCAGCTGTGGTCTTCAAGGTCTTCAGGGTCTTGTGGTGTGCCGTGCGATTTTAGATACTCCGGGGACGCGCACACCACCAAGGACGAACTGGCAAGTTTGCGAGCCACCAGACTGGTGTCGTTAAGTTGGCCCAAATAAATAGCCAGATCCACACCCTCATCAATCAAATCCACCTGTCCGCCTTTCAACACCATCTCTACCGAGAGATCGGGGTAGTTCTTAAGGTATTCGGTTAAACCCGGCGATATGTGGCTGGCGCCAATGACCGGCGGCGCCAAAATTTTCAGAGTGCCGCGCGGCTCCGTTTGCAGATGTGTGATCGCCGATTCCATTTCCGCGACGTCAAGTAGGACCTGTTGGCAACGTTCCAAATAGGCTTCGCCAGCTTCGGTTAAGCTTAAGCTGCGAGTGGTACGATTGAACAAGCGTGTGTTGAGTTCGCTCTCCAGCTGCATGATGTGTTTAGTGGCCATTGCTCTGGAGATATCCAGATCTTTGGCGGCGCCGGCAAAGCTGCCTGCCTTGGCGACGCGGACAAAGACATTCATGCTGGTTAATTTGTCCATGTTATCTCCAGGGGAGTAAAAAATTTATCAAAAGACGTTGACATTTTTATTGTTTCTAAATTGTATACAATTTATTTAATAAAAGCCTAATTGTAAACTTTTTTCTATCCTGTATAGTAGCCAGCAACTGATGAGCAAGCACGTTAAATTTTGTCAAGCACAAGATTTGAAAACAGAGGATTTGAGCACAAATGAGCGAATTTAAAAAAGATATTTTCGTTGGTGCTTTGTTGATTGCCGGTATATGGAACTTTATCTCCGGTCTGTTTGTAATTTCTACTGTGTTATTCGCTGCAACGTCGATGTTTAGCAATATGTCGATACCAAAACAGTTGAATAGCTGATCCACGAATTTGTAACTACCTCCTGGTGTTGTAATAACGAGCGGTAACCTCCTTCAAAGCACTCCGCTGGTTTTCTAGCCTCCCTCTGCGTAAGCACTGGGAGGTTTTTTTTTGCCTGTTTCGGCAACGTGCTATGATTTTGCAGCCCCATAACCTAGATAAATCAATGAGCGACGTTTTACAGCAATTAGCCTTGGTTCTTGAGCAGCGTAAGTTGCAAACCGCCGATCAATCCTATGTGGCGAGCTTGTACGCCAAAGGACTGGATCATATATTGAAAAAAATCGGCGAAGAAGCTACCGAGACGGTAATTGCCGCCAAAGACGGCGATAAGGATAAAATTATTTACGAGACAGCCGATCTTTGGTTTCACTGCATGGTCATGTTGGCGCAGCAGGAACTAGGGCCGGAACATGTGATCAATGAATTACAACGGCGCTTCGGCTTATCCGGTTTGCAGGAAAAAGCACAGCGCGATTCGTCCTGATGGTTAAATATAAGGAGTGAGAAATGGGTTTAAGTATCCCTCATCTATTAGTAGTATTGGTTATCGTGGTGTTGGTATTTGGTACCAAACGTCTGAAAAATGTCGGCGCCGATCTCGGCGAGGCGATCAAGGGTTTTCGCTCTGCGGTAAAGGAAGGCGGTGACGACAAAGCGATTGCTCGTAAAGAAGAAGAGCCGTTGGAAGGTGAAGTTACCCACAAAGAAAAAGATCAGGCTTAGTTCGTTATATGTTCGATGTCGGATTTTCAGAGTTATTGATGGTCGGTTTGGTAGCGTTGCTGGTTTTGGGGCCGGAAAAATTGCCGAAAGCGGCGCGACTGGCCGGATTGTGGGTAGGAAAAGCCCGTACTGTATTAGCGACAGCCAAGGCTGAAATCAAGCAAGAGCTGCACGCGGAAGAAATGCGCCAGCTGATGCAACAGCAAAGCATAGCCGGCGAATTGGAGAAGGTTGTGCAAGAAACCCAATCGGCCCTTGACGATATTAATTTTAATGTTCAGGCGGCGACCGAAATCAATCAGGACGATGACAAAACACCAACCGCAGGATAACGAGCAGTCTTTTTTTAGCCATTTGGTCGAGCTGCGCGACCGCCTATTGAAGGTAGTGTTGTGCGTGTTGCTGGCGTTTGTCGGTACCGCCAGTTATGCCAACGAAATCTACACCTATCTGGCCGAGCCTTTGCTGCAGCATATGCCGAAAAACAGCACGATGATTGCCATCGATGTTGCCTCTCCGTTTTTCACGCCATTCAAACTGGCTTTTGTGGTGGCCGTATTTATTTCGATACCGGTCATCCTGTACCAGTTTTGGGGCTTTGTAGCGCCGGGTTTGTATCGTCACGAAAAGCTGATGGTGGCCCCTTTATTATTGGCTAGCACGCTGCTGTTTTACGGCGGCGCAGCATTCGCCTATTTTCTGGTATTCCCGTTAGTATTCGGTTATCTCACGTCGGCAGCCCCGGCTGGCGTGGCGGTGATGACCGATATCGCCACCTATCTGGATTTTGTGCTGGCAATGTTTTTCGCCTTCGGACTGTCGTTTGAAATTCCGATTTTCACCATCGTGCTGGTTTGGACCGGCATCATCACCCCGGAAACCCTGGCTGAAAAAAGGCCGTATGTGATTGTCGGCGTGTTTGTCATAGCGATGTTTTTGACGCCGCCCGACGCCTTATCGCAAACCCTGCTGGCCGTACCGATGTGGCTGTTGTTCGAATCCGGCTTGCTATTTTCAAGGCTTTTCGTCAAAAAAGAGCAGGCGGCCGAGGATAGTGAATAGTATCGCTCAGCGTTTCGCCAAGGTACGGGAGCAACTTCGTCAGGCCGAAATCGACGCGCAACGTCCATCTGGTAGCGTTCAACTGTTGGCCGTTAGTAAGACCAAGCCGGCGTCAGATATTGCCGCAGCCTACCGATTTGGTCAGCGCCATTTCGGCGAAAATTACTTACAAGAAGCGCTGAAAAAACAGCAGGAATTGGCGGCATTCAATATCAGCTGGCATTTCATCGGGCCGATTCAATCCAATAAAACCAAGCAGATAGCCCAGTATTTTTCCTGGGTACACAGCGTTGACCGCTTGAAAATAGCCGAGCGTCTAAGCGAGCAGCGTCCCGGTTATTTGCCGCTGCTAAATATCTGTTTGCAGGTTAATATCAGCGATGAAGTCAGCAAGTCCGGTATCGAGTTGGCCGATTTGCCGGTGCTGATCGAGCAAGTCGGCAAATTGCCTAACTTGCGTTTACGCGGGGTGATGGCAATTCCTGAGCCACAGCAGGATTATCAGGCGCAATGTCTGCCCTACCGCCGGCTTTATCAAGCAGTGCGGCAACTTGATCGTAGCGATCTAGATACCTTTTCGTTTGGGATGAGCGGCGATTTGCAAGCGGCGGTCGCCGAAGGTTCAACGTTGGTGCGGGTAGGCACTGCCCTGTTCGGCGAGCGTCCTAGCCAATAATTTGTTTTTAATGGATAATGGCGGCTATTTTCCGATAAATCCCCATTTTTCAACGCGATGAAACAAAAGCTGGAATCCCTTTTACAACAAGCAGTTGCAGCCCTTAAAACCCAAGGTATTCTCGAAAACGATTTTGTTGCGCAAATCAATTTAGAGCGCACCCGCGATGCGCAGCACGGCGATTTCGCCACCAATCTGGCGATGTTGCTGGCCAAGCCGGCCAAACTTAACCCTAGACAACTAGCCGAAAAAATCGTCACCGCTCTGCCGAGCGATGCGCTGATCAGCAAGGTTGACATAGCCGGTCCCGGATTTATCAATTTCTTTATCAATCCCGATAGCCAGTTCCAGATTGTCAAACAGATACTCGATGTCGGGTCGGAGTTCGGTTTAAGCAAGATCGGCGCCGGCAAACGCGTCCAAGTCGAATTTGTTTCCGCCAATCCCACCGGGCCTTTGCATGTCGGCCACGGCCGCGGCGCCGCTTACGGTTCGGCGGTAGCGGATTTGTTGGCCGCGGCCGGGTTTCAGGTTGAACGCGAATATTACGTCAACGATGCTGGCCGGCAGATGGACATTCTGGCTACCAGTGTCTGGTTGCGGTATCTGGAAGCCTGCGACGAGGTGTTGCCTTTTCCGAGTAACGGCTATCGCGGCGAATATGTCCGTGAAATTTCCGCGAATTTGCATAAGAAAGCCGGTGACGCCTACCGCCGCGCCGCCGCGCTAGTGATAGCGGATTTGCCCGCCGACGAGCCACAGGGCGGCGACAAGGAAAAACATATCGATGCGTTGATTGACAGAGCCAAAACCTTGCTCGGCGAGGCCTACAAGGAAGTATTTCAAGCCGGTCTGGACGAAATCCTGGACGACATCAAAGATGACTTGGCCGAATTTGGTGTCAGCTATCAACAGTGGTTTTCCGAGCGTTCGCTGATGGAAGATCATTCTGTCGAACAAGCCCTAGAGCGCCTGGATGCGGCCGGGCATCTTTACCAGCAGGAAGGTGCCACCTGGTTTGCCTCCAGCCGTTTGGGCGACGAAAAAGATAGAGTCGTGGTGCGCGATAACGGTCAGACAACCTATTTTGCTTCCGATATTGCCTATCACATGAACAAGCTGGATCGCGGCTTCGATCAAATCGTCAATATTTGGGGTGCCGATCACCACGGCTATATTCCACGGGTGAAAGCGGCGATGCAGGCCTTGGGCGCCGACGACGCCAAGCTGAAAGTATTGCTGGTGCAATTTGCGATCCTGTATCGCGGCGACGAAAAAGTGCAAATGTCGACCCGCTCCGGCGAGTTTGTAACCTTAAGACAGCTGCGCAACGAAGTCGGTAGAGATGCATGCCGCTTCTTTTACGTGATGCGTAAATCCGAGCAACATATGGATTTCGATTTGAAGCTGGCCACCTCCAGAAGCAACGAAAACCCGGTGTATTACGTGCAATACGCGCATGCCAGGGTTTGCAGCGTGTTACGCCAGCTCGACGAAAAAGGCCGGCAGCGCAATCCGCATTTGGGAATGGAAAATCTGAATCTATTGACCGAAGAGCATGAAACCGCGTTATTGACTACACTTTCCAAGTACCCGGAAGCTTTGGAACGTGCTGCAGTGAATTACGAACCGCATCAACTGATTCATTATCTGCGTGAATTGGCCAATCAGTTCCACAGTTATTACAACGCACATCAGTTTTTGGTAGACGACGACAAGCTTTGCAACGCCCGCATCAATTTGATTTGCGCGGTGAAACAGGTGTTGGTCAATGCCCTTTCGCTATTAAAAATTAATACACCTGAAGCGATGTAATGGCCAGAGACTATAAGCACCGCGTTCAAAGCCCCAGTTACGCTAATAGCCGCAGAAAACCGAAAAAGTCTTCGGTAGCGCTGTGGCGTTGGTTGCTGGTCATCGTGCTGATTGTGGCTTTTGGGGTGTTTCTGAATATGATCCGGCAGATGGTGCCTGAGTTGGTGGCTGGCAAACCTGGAGTGGAAATACCGCAGGTAGCCGAAAAGCTGAAACAGGAAATACCGGTAAAACCGCAAGTGGTTGCCGCAGCGGAAAAATCGACCGAGCCTGAAAAGCCGGCCGAACCGCAACAACCGGCGGAGCCTGAAGAACCGCGCTACGACTTTTATACCATCCTGCCGCAGGCGGAAGTTGTGGTTCCCGATTACGAAATTAAAACCAGGGTTCGCGAGCAACTGGTAGGTAAAACGAAAGCCGCCAAATACATTATGCAAGCGGGTTCTTTCCGCGAAGCCTCTGAAGCCGAGCGCCATAAAGCCAAACTGGCGTTATTGGGTATAGAGTCGCGCGTCGAGAAAGCCAAGGTTGGCAATGTGATTTGGCATCGCGTCAAAGTGGGGCCTTACGATAACCCGGCCAGTGTCTCCACGATCAAGGAATTGTTACAGAAGAACGGTATCGGCGTGATTGTTACCGAGAGCGGCCAATAAGTGCTTAATTGATCCGGTGTTTGGTCCTAGGATCCCCAGCTCAAGCAATTCGGTAGCGTAAATTCGTTTCAGTGGGCGCCGATAGTAATTTAGATTGACTCGTTTGCTGTTTTAAGCTCTGATAACTTAGATAATTTCGACAGGAGAGGACCCATGATTAACAAAAAAACAATGGCGCTGATGTTTTTGGCGTTGACTATTCTAAGTGGTTGTCACCGCTTTTCCCGCCCGGAAAACAATGACGACAATTTGGTTGAAGTAAGCTACGACGTTGTTAATCAACTTATTCTCGATTTGAGACAACCTTTGCCCATTGGCAGTCTGGTCGTTATCAATTCCCTGGTCAATGTCGATGATCTAGAACAAAACTTGGCGTTTGGCCGAATAGTCTCCGATCAGATTTCCTCGGCTTTCCATCGCTCCGGTTACCGGGTGATGGGGATGGAATTACCGACCGAAATTTTTGCAAAAAACGAAACCGGCATCCTGCAACTGCCTGAAAAAACCAAGGAAGCGCTGAATAATGTCGGCGCCAAAGCGGTGGTGATCGGCTCGTATGCACCCGGTTACAATAATGTCTACGTATCTTTACGGGTGGTCGATATCGCCAGCCAAAATGTGATTTCTTCCGCTGACTATTCCGTGTCGATGGGGCCTGACGCTAAAGTTTTGGTTAAAAAACCCCAACC